>JALUUP010000326.1 GCA_027021285.1 Bacteroidota bacterium
CCCGGAGTATCCATCCGCCGCTCGACCACTGCTGAAACCATCAAACTCATCCTTGGTTATCAACGTGCTCATGACATGCATGGACGCACTGACGGATGATGACATAAAGAGTTCAACCCCAAAACCGGCTTCGAAAAACGGGGTCAGCGTCTTCGAAAAAACGGTTTCATCCTTGTGTTTGTAAAATACGGAGCCCGCCCCGGCATAGATGTATGGAACAAAGGTGCTGGAAAAACGACTAAGGCTGTACTTCACGTTCAGACCGGCAGTGATAAAACTCGTGAACAACGAAAAGCGCCGGACGGGCTCACCCAGAATCATACGTTCCCCTTCTACCTTTCCATACCGAGAACCGAGCGAGAGTGAAATATCTTCGAATGGATAAAAACCAGCTTCGAAAAATACCTGGGGAGCCCAGGTGGCGTTATCGATTCCATTTAAAACCCCGGCATCGAAACTACTGCCGATGGCCGAATAGCTGCCCCCGCCGGTTAAAAACAGCGATCCCGGCTCATGTTGCGCATCCATCGAAGAACCCATCAGAAAGAGCGTTGAAACCAGGATTTGTATGTGAATAAAACGTTTCATCATTATTTTCATTTCTTCCCTCATTGTGGCTTTTGTTATTAATTCAACAATAGTGCCAACAGAGGTCATATCCGCAACAATCCAGCGGGAAAGACACAGCCAGCGGAACAACTCTCGAAAATCCAGTCAGTTACGAACGTTTACACGCCTGTTCGACATACCGGATATCCGGTTATAAAAACAACCTGCCTTGTAATCTGCTGAAATTTCTTCAAAAAAGAAGTGCAAAATGCAAAGAATTACAACACGCAAAAAACATCACCCTTCTCTTCATGAACCGAACAAATCATCGAGAGGGTTCTTTTTCGGTGTTGGACGCACTGCATATTTCTCGAATAACGCTGTCAGTTTTTTCTTTGACAATTCATCAAGGTCCTCGTCATCCTTGTCGCGTATTCGAAACATGTCAAACATTTCCTGCTCGTCCCGGGTCATCCGGGGAACGTAATCCATGAGTTCGAGAATCATCTTGTGTTGTTCGATGTGGGTCATGCGATAATCCTCCTGATGTTACATTCGAATGCGAGGGTCGAGAGCATCGCGCAAACCATCGCCGACCAGGTTGAAGCTGATCACGGTAAGCACGATCGCAAAACCAGGGAACGTGGAGATCCACCACGCAGTCGAAAGATAATCTTTCCCTTCGTAGATGATATTCCCCCAACTCGCGGTTGGCGGTTCCACACCCAGGTTGAGAAAACTTAGAGCCGCTTCCACCAGGATGATCCCCCCGATACGCAAGGTTGCGTTAACAATGATGGGAGTCAAGGCGTTGGGAAGAATATGGCGTAGAATAATGCGTTTATGTTTGAACCCAAGCGCGTGCGCTGCCAAAACGAATTCTTCTTCTTTCAATGAAAGAACCTGACCTCGAACCAGACGTGAGATGCCCATCCAGGAAGTCAATCCCAGTACAGCGACAATAAGAAAAACACGTGGAAAAGGAAGCTGCTGGAACAAGGCGATAATAATCAGAATGAAAAACAGATTGGGAAACGCCAGTAGCACATCGACAAATCGCATCAAGCTCTTATCAACGTATCCACCAAAATACCCGGAAATCAAGCCAACAAGGGTACCAACCGTTACGGCAAGCAATACGGCAATGAGCCCCAACGCAAGGGATATTCTTGATCCGTAAATCAGTCGCGAGAATATATCCCGCCCGTACCGGTCCGTTCCAAGCAAGAAAAACCGCCTGCCTTCCCAATCTTCCGGTTTTTCCCCCTGGAGTTCATGAATGGGAATACGCAAAGCGTTTTTCCCTTGAGTTGCTACCACGTAATCCGCTTCAACATGGTACTCCGTAATAAAGAGAAGATGTTCGAGGCCGGATTGAACAAGCGTTGCGTTCGCTTCCTTCAGATTTCGGATGAGAGTATGTACGAAACCCTTTCCCGATTCCCCAGCGCTGGAAATTACCGCGGCAACACGCGGTTCTTTCAAAACCAGGTATCGGACTGATGAAAACGGCGGCTGAAATTTCGTTACCTGCGGATCCTGGAGCGCGTTGGGATCATACGGAGCAACCAACGGGCAGAGCAACGCGATCCCGTACATAATCAGGATTGTCAACAAGCCGAAGACGGCCACCCGTTGCGTCTTGAATTCCTGCCACGCCAACACTACTTGCGATACCGCGTGGTCGTCGGTCGTCGTCCGCTGTTGGCGGGATTTGGAATACGCCCAGATCGGTATCACAATCAGCAAGGCGAGAAGAGCCAGCGACGCGATCCAATGTTCCACTACCGCTGCACGGAATACATGCATCGGTTCTTCTCCGCGAATTGCCAGGAGAACGATAGAATAGAGGAATGATTCCAGCCCGCTGACGAAACTGTTGAAGCGAAAAAACACTGTCAGGAGCAGACCGACATACAACATAAAGATCGCCATGCCGGACCTGACCTTGCCGTTTCGCAAATGCCCGAATCCCGGAACCAGTGTTATACCCCGGGAAATATTGGCGGTCAACAACTTCAGCATAGCAAGGAAACTTCTCGTCATGAGGGTCTATTCCAACCGTATCCGCGGATCGACGATAGCATACAGAACATCGGCCAGGAGATTTCCCAAAACCACCATGAGACCGGATATGGCCGTGAGAGCGATGACAACAGGATAGTCGCGTGAGAAAATCGCTTCCAGGAGTACGTTCCCCATCCCGGGCCAATCGAATACCGCTTCGACTACTACCGCTCCACCGAGCAAGAAGGGTAATGACAGCCCGACGATGGTGATCACGGGAATCATGGCGTTCCGCATCGCATGCTTTCCTACGACTTTCCACTCGGGAAGGCCCTTGGCACGCGCCGTCCTGATATAATCCTGCTTAATGACATCCAGCAGGCTCCCCCGCATATAACGACCCGTAGCGGCCGCTGACGCAAATCCCAGGACGAATACCGGGAGGACAAGGTGCTTGGCCAGATCGAAGATATACGCGAACATCGGAAGCTGGTCGGCGTTCGGGGAATGCATCTGTGCCGCCGGGAGCAAATCCAGATGGAGAGAGACACCGAGAATCAGCATCAATGCGAGCCAGAATTCCGGTATTGAATAAACGAACAGGGCGAGAACCGTTGTAATGTTATCCACCCACGAACCTCGTGTTACCGCCGAAAGGGTGCCGATAAGCACCCCGAGAGCGATGTTCAAAAAAAGCGCCAGTGTGGTGAGAATAAGCGTGTTGGGAATGGCATCGGCCAGAATGTCGACCACCGGGCGATGCTTGCTGAAGGACACGCCGAACTCCCCCGTGGCGGTAGCTTTGAGCCATTTCACGTACTGCAACGGAAGCGGGTCGTCAAGCCCAAGATTTCGACGAACCCGGTCCGCGATGCCGGGGTCCACATTGCCTTGCAAATAGAGACTGGCGGGATCGCCCGGCGCCATGCGAATAATAAAAAACGTGACTGTCAGCAAACCGAAAATCAATGGGATTGCCGCAATCACGCGCTTGAGGATGTACAGTAACACAGAAAGCTCGTGAAATAGATGGAATCAGTAAACGACTGAGCCTTGAGGTGACCCGATGGTCCAATTCCACATCTCGTTCATCGCGCCCAGAATCCCTACCTCGGTATTCTGGAGACGATTGTTGATCCCGACGATTTCTTTGATCCAGTAGAGAAACGTAAACGGTTGTTCCTCGTGAAGAATTGCCTGAAGCTCTTTCCAGAAAGGAGCTGCTTCCAGATAGGACTTCACGTTCTGCCCATACCGGATGAGTTCATCCACTCTCGTGTTCCTGAATCCTGCCTGGTTCAACGGATTCTGAATGTCGGAACCCCAGCGATCAGACGGGTCGATCGCCAGGCCGACACTGAACCCCGCCAGGAATGCATCGTATTCTTTCCGGGCGATCTTTTCATAGAATACAACACCTTCCACGGTTTCGATGTTCACGATGATTCCAAGCTTCTTGAGGTTGTCCTGGATGATATTGGCTGCGTATGCCCGGCGAGCGTTCCCGGCGTTGTAGCGAAGGGTAAACTCGAATTTCCGCCCATTGTGATCGAGAATTCCATCGCCATCGGTGTCCGTCCAGCCGGCCATTGCCAGCAGGTTCCGCGCTTTCTCCGGATCATACGAATACGGCTTGAGCCCGAAATTGTATGCCCAGCGGAAAATAGGGGAAATGTCGCTTGTGGCAAGCTGGCCGTAGCCGCCGAGAAATCCGTCGATGATCTGCTGCCGGTTTATTCCGTACGTCAAGGCCTGACGTACGCGCTTGTTGCCAAACAGCGGATGCGGCTTGATAACCTTCCTCCCGCTTTCGTTCCATGCCTTGAAGTCGATGTTGGCCCATCCAACATATTCGTACACGCGAGGCGGCATGGTTTCGATACGAATAGATGGATAGTTCAACTGAATATCCTGGACATCTTCGGGATTAATCGGCCACATCATGTCGATTGTGCCTTTCTTCAATTCTGTCAAGCGTGTTACTGGTTCCGAAATGACACGCAGGATTACCCGTTTCAGTTTTGCGGGATACGGAAGATTGCATTTCGGATTCCGTGCAAGCACAATTTCCTGCTGGCGAATCCACTTTTCGAGTCTAAACGGACCCGCCGAGAGCGGTCGGGCATTCGCCGGATTCGAATCAAGTGTCCGCAGATCGGCGTTCTGGAAAACATGCTTTGGAACCGGAGGCAGGTTCAAATGAAAGAGCTGCGTCGGATAGGTGTGGTCAAAGTGGAAGATCAACGTGCTGTCATTGATGATCTCGATGCTCCGATCCACGTCGAACTTCCCGTCGGTCCAGATCATGTTCCGTACGTAATTCTGCCGCGGACTGCTGACTTCCTGACTTCCGTACAACCCGTACGAGAACTTGACGTCTTCCGCTGTCACGCGGATACCATCCTCCCAAAACACGTCCCCCCGAAGATCGAGCCGAATATCCTTCTGTCCGTTGAGGAATTCCCATGATTTCACAAGCATGGGTCCGTAAACCAACCGCCCCTCACCGGTTGCGAACTTGACGTCAAACATCTGCGGAAAAATCGCGTCGTTTACTTGCGAGGCAATCAGCTCCGCGGAAACAACAGGATTAAAATTATCGACATCGCCCATGATTGCGACAACGGCGGTTTCCGGTCGGGGGTCTTCGCTTTTCGAGCCGGATTTCTTACCACAGGATGACAGAAAAAGAGAAAAGAGAAGGAGAAGTGTTGCGTACCGGGTAAACATGAGACCTCCGTGGAAAGGTTGTCGAATCGGCGGCATCCTTAAAAGCGTACTGCCAATGCAAAGTGAGTTTCTTCTATACTACGCTACCTTCGAAAAGGAACGGAAAGTTTTAGAAAAAGTCAACTCCCGGCTGTGATTTCATACGATGGTGGTATCTACTCGAAATCGTGTTCAAACCATCCGATGGCGCGATCAGTGTCTTCAAGGGATTCGTTGCGTTTGATTGCTTCTTCCAGCCGACTTGCCATGGCTTTCGAAGCATCGTACCCGTAATGCTTCAGCAGGTAGTTCAAGGCGATGGTTTCCGAGATAACTGTCACGTTCTTTCCCGGGAATATCGGAAGGCGGACAAACGGTATTTCAACTCCCATGATATCACGCGTGTCTTCTTCTTCCAGACCAACACGCGTATAATCCTGGTCGCTGTGCCAGTCCTCGAGATGCACAATGACTTCTACTCGCTTCTGAAACCGAATAGATCGAATTCCAAACATGCTGCGCACGTCCAACATTCCCAGACCCCGGATTTCCATGCTGTGTTGGATGAGTTTCGTGCCCGAGCCCATGAGGATGCCTTCGCCCTTGCGAACCACGATCACGACGTCGTCCGCAACCAGCCGATGCCCCCGCTCTACCAGGTCCAACGCTATTTCGCTTTTCCCTATTGCAGATCGACCGGTAAACAACAGACCGACACCGTAAACATCGACGAACGCACCGTGAATTGTCGTCTGCGGGCTGAAAATATCGTCCAGGTAATCGACGATGAAGTACGTTGCTTTTGTTGTCTCAAACGGCGTTTGGAATATCTGCACGTTCTTTTCGGTCGCCAGTTCTATCAGCGTCGGATCGCACTCATTACCACAGGTGATAATGATACAAGGTATTTCGAACTCCAAAATGCGGGCAAACGTGGCCTTTCTCTCCTCCAACGACAACTCGGAAAGATACCGGACCTCCGTGTTTCCCATAACCTGAATGCGGTCATAGCGAAACAACTTAACGAACCCCGCCAACGCGAGACCGGGACGGTGGAGGTTCTTATCCGTGATCCTCCGATGGAACCCGATTTCACCGTTCACGCATGTAAGCTTCAAACGATCCGTATTTGCCTTGAAGAACGCCCCGACCGTAATGTTCTCTTTCTGAGTGATCTTCAGATTCTCCCAGTATTCCTGTGTAATAACGCACCTCCTCTTCTCTTCGCACGGTGAAAAAACAAGGTGACCGTTTCCGGCCGTCGAACCGGAACCGGTCACCAGACGCAAGATCAGACCTTAATATTGCCGATGTTTGGTTTTATATTTTTTCAATTGCCTTTCGAGTTTGAATACGGCATTATCGATGGATTTATAGAAATTTTCCGATTTTTCAATGGCTGTCAGCACGGTACCATAGACATGGAGATTTATTTCTGCTATTTTGACGCTGTCCTTTGTGCGTTCAAAAGAGAGGACAATGTTCCCGTTTACAATACCATCATAAAAACGCTTCAACGTTCCAACCTGATTGAGAGCATATTGCTTCAATCCTTCATGAGCTTTGAAATGCCGAGCAGTAAATTGTACGTTCATTTTTCCGCTCCTTTCTGAAAAATGTAAACGATGGACAGGCTATCCCGCTCGAGGATGAGCCTGCTTATAAATCTTTTTTAAACGTTCAGTTGAGACATGTGTATAAATCTGGGTTGTCGAAAGGTTCGCATGACCAAGAAGCTCTTTCACTGCGCGCAAGTCTGCACCGCTGTTCAGCATGTGCGTTGCAAAAGAATGTCGCAACACGTGGGGACTCAAGTGTTCACGCGCGCTTGCTTTTGCAAGGTACGATTGTACAATGTTCTGAACACGCCGCGGACTGATTCTGCTTCCTTGACGAGAAAGGAACAATGCGCTGCGATCCGCTTTCGCACCGCGTTGATCGAGCAAGGATTGTCTCTTCCCAATATACACGCGAATCGCAGAGACAGCAGCAGAGCCACACGGAACTATACGCTCTTTCCGTCCCTTTCCGAAAATGCGAACAGTGTTCTCGTCGAGTTGAAGGTCGTACACGTCGAGGCCGGTAAGCTCCCGTAAACGTATTCCCGCTCCATACAGAAGCTCAAGAATTGCCCGGTCCCTCGCGCCCGTAAATGTTGACGTGTCCGGCAACGTCATCACGAATTCGATCTCGTTTACCTCCACAAACGTAGGCAGCTTTTTTTCCAGCTTCGGAGGATGTATGGCAGCAGCCGGATTTCCCCGGATGTAGCCTTCGCGATGACAGAATTTGAAAAATGACCGTACGGCGGCCAGCTTGCGACCGATGGACCTACGCGAAAGGCCGGATTCCACCAACTGACCAAGATACACGCGGATGGTACCGGGATCTATAGCGTTGACGTCCGGCGTCGGTGTGTGCGTCCATTCCTCCAGGAAACGAAAGAATTGCCTCACATCTCTTTCGTATGCCGCCAAGGTGTGCGCGGATACATTTCGCTTGACCTCAAGGTAGGAGAGATATGTTGAAAGAAGCGCCTTCAACGCGATTATCCCTTCGTTAAATGATGTGTGTCAAGCTGCGATATCCACCTGGTCGAGCGGCTCGAGCTCCCGATCAAATTCCTTCTTGCATCCAGGACATTTAAGGAACTCACCTTTACGCTGCGTGAACTTGGAAACCAGGTATGGATGCTGACACGCGGGACAGGCATGCGGCACCGGCTTGTCCCACGACACGAAATCACATTGCGGATATTTACTGCAGCCATAGAAGAACCGGCCGCGCCCGGATTTTCGTTCAACGATCTCGCCCTCGTTGCACTTCGGGCAGGCGATACCAAGCGTGATCGGTTTTGTGAAACGGCATTCCGGATACGCCGAGCATCCGATGAATTGACCGTAGCGGCTCTGTTTAATGACCAGAGGATTGCCGCATTCCGGGCATTTTTCATCCAGCGCAGGAGGCTCCGTACCGGGAAGAGGTTTCGTGTTCTTACATTCCGGGTACTTGCTACAAGCGAGGAACTTACCGTTTCTCCCCCATCTGATAATCATGCCGCTCCCACATTTCTCACACTTCTCATCGGTCTCTTCGACCAGTGTCGCTTTTTCCACGTCAATGGATTCCAGCAATTTGCTGAACGGTCTGTAAAACTCATCAAGCACCTTAACGTAGTCGCGTTCACCCGTTGCAATTGTATCCAGCTCCTGTTCCATCTCAGCGGTGAAGTTGACGTTGAATATCTGTTCGAAGTATTTCTGCAAAATCTTATCCACGTCCATTCCCAGTTCCGTGGCATACAGTCGTCGATCTTTTTGTTCCACGTAGCCGCGATCCTGAATAGTGGAAACAATGAGCGCGTACGTACTGGGTCTGCCGATTCCAAGAGTATCGAGTTCCTTCACCAGGCTCGATTCGGTGAAGCGCGGCGGGGGTTTCGTAAAATGCTGATGCGGATTGACATCCGAGGTTTTTACATCCACTCCTTTAGCGACACCGGCTGGAATAAGAGATTCTTCCTCGGCTTCATCTTCACTCCTTGACTGCGCGGCAAAATCATCATAGACCTGGAGATAGCCGCGAAACTTGTACGTCGAACCAACGGATTTGAACTGGTATTTTCCTGCTTCGGTAACGACTACGATCTGATCCAAAACAGCCGGCGCCATCTGGCTGGCAATGAACCGGGTCCAGATCAACTCGTACAACGCGTATTGCTCGCGGCTGAGATACGGCTTAACTTTCTCCGGTGTATTTTCCAGGGAAGCTGGGCGGATGGCCTCGTGCGCGTCCTGGGCTCGTGCCTTGGATTTAAACACGCGCGGAGATTTCAGCGCAAATTCCGCTCCGTAAATATCTTTGATAAACGACGATGCCGCTTTCAGCGCTTCCGGCGCAATTCGTGTCGAATCCGTCCGCATATACGTGATTAACCCGACCGCGCCCTCAGCCCCAAGCTCGACGCCCTCGTACAACTGTTGGGCCACACGCATGGTTTTTTTTGTTCCAAACCGAAGGCGGGATGACGCCGCTTGTTGAAGTGAACTCGTCGTAAACGGCGGCGAGGGGTTGCGCTTTACCTCCTTGCGCGTAACATCGCTTATCGTAAATTGTTGCTTACGAATGTCATCGACATATTTCCCGACTGTTTTTTCATCCGGGATATCCGCTTTTTTACCTGCAATCTTGACCAGTTTCCCGTGGTACTGTTCCCCGGTCGGGATAGCGAATTCAGCAGTAATCGACCAATACTCCCTCTGCTTGAAGGCCTGGATCTCGCGCTCACGCTCGCATACCAGGTGCAAGGCGACGGATTGTACGCGGCCGGCCGACAATCCCTTGTAAATGGTCTTCCATAAAAACGGGCTGACTTTATACCCAACAAGCCGATCCATCACTCTCCGGGCCTGTTGCGATTGTACGAGCATTTCGTTGATCGCGCCTGGGCTTTTCATCGCAGCGGTCACGCCCGACTTCGTAATCTCGTTCACAAGGATGCGATGCACGGGTTTTTTCTCTGTCTCCTTGGCTATTTCCCGTGCGATATGCCACGCAATCGCTTCGCCTTCGCGGTCCGGGTCGGTCGCAATATATACTGCATCCGCTTTCTTGGCGGATTGCTTCAACTTCTTGATGACGTTCCCTTTCCCACGAATTGTCACGTACTTGGGTTTGTACCCGTCCCCGATTTCTACTCCGAGCTCTTTATCAGGAAGGTTCTTGATATGACCGACAGAAGCTTCAACGACAAAATCCTTGCCCAGGAATTTCTTCAGTGTTTTTGTCTTCGAGGGAGATTCTACGATAACGAGAGATTTAGATTTTACCATGTATGAAAGTGAAATATCAATTGTCGATTTCAGGACAAACCCCGGCTACCGCGAGCCGGTGCTTGTGATGTTTCCACAGCGTCAGTGGATAGTATCGTTGGTATTCAACATCAGCCTGCTCCCCATCGTATCAACGTCGTCGAGATCAAACAGGATAGACGCAATGATAGATTTCAGGTCTTGTAATGTAACCTTGCTGAATCCTGCCATCATGATACGATCAATAACCATTTCCAGGTCGTTCTCACCAAGCAGGCCAAGCTCGCGCAACTGAATAAGGTACCCTTGCGCTTCCGGTGTTATCACGGATCGTTCTGCTTCATGGAGAACGCGATGGGAATGCGTCTCACCGGGTTCTTCGGCCAAGACATTTTCGCCGAAATTAATCTTATCGAAGAGCCAACTGAATGCCGTCCCGATTTCACTCTCCGTGTACCCACTGTCCTGCAGACCGCGAAGGTCGATCTCTCCGAGACGCTTGTTGTTCCGCATCTCGTGAATGAGATAAACAATGATCTCAATTATTTTTTCTTGCATGTTGGTTGTTTATTCTTCTCTCGTGATCCTTGTGCAGAATTTATCCGATAAAATGCCGAATGTCAAGCCCAGTTCTGTTGCACGGTTATTTCCGCAATTCTTCCAGGTAGTAATCTTCCCTCGCCTTCATCTTTTTCCGGTCTGGACCGGAGGAGTCGCGCCAGCCGGCGAGGTGAAGCGTGCCGTGAATAACGAGTCGCAACAGTTCCTCTCTCAATGATACCTTGTACTCACGTGCCTGGCGACGAGCCGTTTCGACACTAATAACAATTTCCGCATCCAGCGGTTCTGTTTCCAGGGGAAAAGTAATCACATCCGTGGAATAGTCATGACCCAGAAACTCCCGGTTTATCGCCAGAATAGTGGCGTCGTCGACCAAGGCAATGGAAATAGCTTCTGCTTCCATGTTTTCACCCCTCAACACACGTTGTACGCCCCGTTGCAGAACATCGGCGCCGATCGGGCCTGTACGAATTTCAAACCGCACGGGAATGTGGGTCATTCACGAGATATCGGAGAGTTGATCAGGAAGAATGTCCTCGGTAAGACTTAGCGCCAAACCCGTCAACATGACCTCGGGTCCGAGACGGGTGAAATCACCCGAGAGCAATTTGCGATCGACATTGGCAAACAGGGAACATCCCGCGCCCTGTTCGACGATTAACCCGGAAAGCCGTCCTCCATGCTCTCCCACAAACGTCACTTCGCCTAGCGACTCGCTGATGACATACCCCGAGCAGAAATGCAGCTGAAGATGCGCGGTAGGAGTGTACACGGAAATCAGGTCTCCGGTCATATCCCCGATGAGCGTGTCGGGATGGATCTCGAGCGACAACTCGCGCTGCTCCGCCGTCACCTTGATCCGAAACATGTTGCCCGTCTTCTGGTATGTCGTTCCCAGAGCCTCGGCGATTTTTTGTACATCCTTTTCTGCAAAACCCATATTCATAGAAACCCGAACCTCGATAATATGACAATCCGCCTCACGCTTCGCGCACCTCCGCTTGAATGCCTTTGGCAAAATATAAAGGGACGCCTCCTTTGTCAATAGCTTTCCACAGAAATGCATGAACGACTCGCATACCGGTTATTTTGCCTGTGAGACAAAATTGTCTATTTTTTCCCACGAGTTATACTGAAACCGCCAGTTCTCAATGACAAATCAACAAACTATCCGCGTTCGTTTCGCTCCCAGCCCAACCGGTTACCTGCACGTCGGCGGCCTGCGAACCGCGCTCTACAACTTTCTCTTTGCCAGAAAACACGGTGGAACCTTTGTTCTCCGCATTGAGGATACTGACCGCTCGCGTCATGTCGAGGGAGCGATCGAGAACCTGACAGCGACTCTTCGATGGGCGGGGTTGGACTTTGATGAAGGGCCGGGAAAAGAAGGAGCCTTCGGCCCATACGTGCAGTCACAAAGACTGGAGTTGTACCGCCAGTACGCAAACGAACTGGTTGATACCGGGTCAGCCTACCCGTGCTTTTGTTCCCCGGAAGAACTCGACACGATGCGCCAGGCGCAGATGGAACGTAACGAGCGCGTCAGGTACGACCGCCGGTGCCGTTCTCTTACACCCGAAGAAGTAGATGCCAAAATGGCGGAAGGCACATCGTACGTCATCCGGTTGAAAGTGCCGATGTTCGGGGACGTTGCCGTCAACGATATCATCCGGGGCAACGTGACCTTTCAGTTGAATATCCTCGATGACCAGGTGCTCCTGAAATCCGACGGCTTCCCGACGTACCACCTCGCAAACGTGGTGGACGATCACCACATGCAGATCACGCATATTATCAGAGGTGAGGAATGGTTGCCCAGTGTGCCAAAGCACGTCCTGATTTATCAGGCTCTCGGATGGGAGATCCCGCAGTACGCCCATCTTCCTCTCCTGCTCAATCCCGATCGCAGCAAGCTCAGCAAACGACAGGGCGACGTCGCGGTGGAAGATTACCGCGCCAGGGGATACCTTCCGGAAGCGCTCGTCAATTATCTTGCGCTTTTGGGTTGGAGTGAATCAAAAGACCGGGAATTTTACTCCATGCCGGAACTTATCGAAGCGTTTTCGCTGGAGCGGGTCGGTAAATCCGGCGCTGTCTTCGACCTGGAAAAGCTCAATTGGATGAACGGACAGTACTTCAGAAACCTGCCCATTGAACAGAGAATGGAGCTCTGTCGGCCATTCCTGGAACCCGCCGGGTATGACATTCGTGACGAAAACCGTTACCGGAAAATCATCGAAGCCCTGACCCCTCGCATTCAAGTGCCGGTGGAAGCACGGGAAAAAGCCGAGTTCTTTTTCTCAAAACATGTACCGGAAGATGAAACCGCGGATGTGTTTCTCTATTCGGAAAGCGGACAGAAAGTCGTACATTTACTCCTTGAAAAGCTCAAGGATATCGAAGATGTTACGGCGGAACGATTCTCCGAGATTCTCGCAGACGCAAAATCCACGCTTGGCGTCAAGGGCAAATACCTTTTTATGCCGGTGCGACTCGCCCTTACCGGCGAAACGCATGGTCCCGAGCTCCCTTTAATCGCTGAAATCCTCGGCAAGGAAGAATGTCTGAAACGACTCCAGGAGGAATTACGAGCATGACGGTTCCACTCGAACACGAATGTTCTGGTTACACCGAGAGCACAGAATACAATCCCGAAGCAGGGTCGAAAATAGTATGAGTATTGTAAAATCAGACAAGGCACTGATCGTTTTTGCCAAAGCACCGGTACCCGGAAAAGTGAAGACTCGGTTGACACCAGGTATCCCGCCTGAACACGCCGCGAGGCTATACGAGTGTTTTCTTCTCGATTCCATCCCTTTATACCAAACACTATCCGACGTATCCGTTCTTCTCTATCTCGAATCCGAAAGCGATCGCGGGTATTTCGAAGAGCACTTTCCAGACCTACCATGTTACATCCAGGAAGGCGAAACATTGGGAGAACGCATGAAGGGCGCTTTCGAGACATCTTTCAACGAACAACACCGAAGAGTCATCGTCGTGGGGACCGATCACCCCACTCTCCCCCTGAGGACGATCTCAACGGGATACCAGGTGCTCGATGCCTATGACGACGCTATCGTTATCGGACCCAGCGAGGACGGCGGCTACTACGCGCTCGGCATGCGGACGATCCATCCGGAATTGTTCCAGGACATCGAGTTCAGCACTTCAACCGTGTACGAGGAAACGATGAAACGCATGGTCGATATCGATGTAACCGTTCACGTGCTGCCGAAATGGTATGACGTTGACACGCTCGAGGACATTGTTCGTCTTCAAAATGATTTGCAGAACCCTGAGTTGAACGGTTCCGTTCTCACTCATACCACTGCCTGCATTCAGGAGCTCGTGGATGCGAGTTTGCTCAATCCGTCGGATAAGTAGTTTCCATGCGCACGGGATTACTCGGCGGTACTTTCGATCCACCCCATACCGGACACCTGATCCTGGCCGAGCACGCCCGCGTGGAACTCAAGCTCGACAACGTCATATTTGTTCCTAACAGCATTTCCCCTTTCAAAACAACACGGTATATCAGCAACGCCGATATTCGGGCGGAAATGGTGCAACTCGCCGTCTCGGATAATCCGTGCTTCAGCACCGAGCTGTTCGAAATCTCGCAACAGGGAATTTCCTATACCGTCGATACCCTTCGCTACCTCACGGCTAAGCATCCCGCAGATACATTCATCCTTCTCATGGGAGCTGATACTTTTACGGATTTCCCGCATTGGAAGAACCCGGACGAAGTTGTTTCCCTCGCCCAGATAGCCGTCGGGGTTCGTCCGGGCAGCGCCCACGATTTCTCCTCCCACAAATACCGAAACGACGCGATCTTCCTCCACACTCCTCTCATCGACATTTCTTCGTCGAACATTCGCCAACGCGTTCGGGAGGGCAAATCCATCCAGTACCTTGTCCCCTGGGCGGTGAAGATATTTATTGAAAGTGCCGGTCTGTACAGAGGCTGAGAACCCGTTTCCATCGCTTTATCATCCTTACGTGTTCCAAAACGGCGCTTCTTCCTGCGGTTTTTGCAAGCTGCACAAAATATATTCAGGAATTCAAAGGTATTTCAAGATAAACAACGGAGAATGCTGACGGAATCGATCGTGGCACAGCCTTTGTGACATGGTAATGCGGAAGAAAAAAGTATAGTCAGAGAGAGGCGAAATGATAACAAAGACGATGACCCCGATGATCCGATACACAATTCCGGAAAGTGGCGGACTTCAAAAGACGAGAGTAAGCCTTGCCAATTCACTGGGACAGGAAGTGGACGTTCTCTTCGATGGATTTCAACAACCCGGAAAGTACACTGTCGAATTAGATAAAAACAAATTTCAAAGCGGCTGGTACATTCTTCTCCTGGAAGTCAATGGCCAGCGTGATACAAGGACGTTAGCTCTGTTCTAACCAGGGGTCGGATCCCCTGATAATCCAAAAATCCATCTCCTTGCTGCTGAGGGTTACCCGTTAACAACTGGTAACCTTCTTTTTTATAGCCATTCCTGATCGCGGTACCACCGGACTGTTTTTTGGATACCGTCTTCAATTGAAACCGATTGACGGTATCCAAGCTCACGGGTAGCCTTTGCCGTGTCGCAGGTCCAATACGGTTGAACAAGATCCCGGGCCTTTTCCAGGTTCAACGTGGCGGGTTGTTTCCTGAAATACGACAGTGTTTGAGCGATAGCGGCAATACTATAAACAACTGCGTGCGGAACCGGAATGCGCACCAACCGTCGCTTGCCCAGGGCCCTGGCGGTGATATCCCCGACATCTTTCCAGTTATAGAACGACTCGCTGGAAATGAAATACGTTTCACCGATCGCTGTCGGCGACTCTCCGGCAAGAATGATACCTCTCACCAGGTCATCGACGTGGATCAGGCTGACCAGCTTCCGGTTAAACCCGATCATCGTTTGCAATCCCGTCTGAACCGCTTTGAAAAAAATCAGGATTTCCGTGTCTCGGGGACCATACACGGCCGGGGGCCGTACGATCGTAACCGGAAGCTTGTCGATGGCGGCGAGAACGCGTTTCTCCGCTTCCAGTTTACTCTTTCCGTATGTCGTAATGGGACGTGGCGGTGTTTTTTCATTCACCGGTTTGTCGGGCGACGGCGACGGACCCACAGCTGTCAGCGAGCTGATATGAACGAAGCGCGACAAGCCGGGATTCACCTCGATGCAAGCGTTGAGCAGGTTCTCCGTGGAATATACGTTTCCTCGGTAATAGCCTTCCTTCGTTTTACTTTTCACTACCCCTGCGATGTGATAAACCGCATCCACACCGTCAATCAATTCGTGCAGCGATTTCTCGTCGCTCAGCGAACCGTACACGAGTTCGACATTCTTTCCTTCAAGCCAGCGCAAGTTACTCGTGGTGCGTACAAGGCAACGAATCGAATCGCCTCGTTGTAACAGTGCATCAACCAGTGTGCTGCCGATAAACCCCGTGGATCCCGTAATTGCAATTTTCATGTGTTCTCGTCCTGCTTCAAGGGAAGTTCTTTGTTTTTACAACGCATCAAAGTATATTGACTTTCAGTTTGAGAACCAATTTTGCCCACCATGCAGAGCATCATTCTTTCATTATTATTTGTTGAAGTACCCGCGTCTCTGCGTAAACAGAATTATCACATCTGATCCAACAAGCCAACAAATCAGGAGATCTCGTGGATTTATTTGAAAAATGTCGGAATTTCACCCGCGCAGATGAAGTTAAGGCAGCTGGTCTGTATCCGTATTTCCATGCGATTGAACAAAACGAAGGTCCGGTCGTCAAGATTGAAGGGCGTGAAGTTATCATGGCAGGATCCAACAACTACCTGGGACTGACGGCACATCCAAAAGTCATCCAGGCAGCTCACGACGCCCTGCGCGTATATGGAACCGGTTGCTCCGGGTCGCGTTACCTGACGGGCACGCTGAAACTGCACGAAGAACTCGAAGAACGCCTCGCCGCTTTCCTCGGAAAAGAGGATTGTCTTTTGTTCAGTACGGGCTTCCAAACCGGCCAGGGAGTGATCGCCACTCTTGTCCAACGGGGCGAATACGTCATCGGAGACAGGGACAATCATGCTTGCCTGGTTGCCGGAGCGTTGATGGCCAAGGGCGCGTTCGCGGAAATCGAGCGCTACAAGCACGGCAATATGCAGGACCTGGAACGGGTTATTTCGCGCCTGCCGGAAAACAAGGGGAAACTCATTGTCAGCGACGGCGTGTTCAGCACAACCGGCGAGATCGTGGATCTTCCCGACCTCGTGCAAATTGCAAAGAAATATAATGCCCGCCTACTCATCGACGACGCGCATTCCGTCGGGGTCATCGGAAAGGGAGGTCGAGGCACCGCCAGCCATTTCGGACTCGACGATGACGTTGACATGATCATGGGAACCTTCAGCAAAACGTTCGCCAGTCTCGGCGGTTTCGTGGTTGGAGATCGCGTGGTCATCAACTATCTGAAGCACCATTCACCCGCGTTGATTTTCAGCGCCAGTCCGACACCCTCGTCTGTTGCAGCGGCTCTCGCCGCCCTCGATATCCTGGAACAACATCCGGAACTCGTGGACAAGCTAAACAGGAACGCGGACAAGATGCGCAAGGGGTTCGCGGAGATGGGCTTCAAGGTTCTCCCCGGACAGACAGGCGTTGTTCCCGTCATCCTCGGCAGTGATGAGAAAACGTTTATTTTCTGGAAAGCGCTGTTCGACGCGGGAGTGTTCGTGAATGCATTCATCAAACCCGGAGTTCCCGAAGGCATGCAGATGCTGCGCACCAGTTACATGGCCGCGCACGAGGATGAGCATCTGGATCGTATCCTGGAGGTCTTCGGCGAAATCGGTCGTCAGCTTGGAGTTATCGAGTAAATTATGAAACCTTCCATCCGCCCCATTCAATCGAAATCCGACCGCAAACGCTTCGTGGCGTTCTTGTGGAAAATTTACGAGAACGATCCGTACTGGGCTCCTCCCCTGCGCATGGATCGTATGCGACTGATCGACCAGGAGAAGAATCCCTTTTATCAACACGCCGATTGCCAATTGTTCCTGGCCGAGAACAACGGTGAAATTGTTGGGCGCATCGCTGCGATTATCAATCATCGGCATAACGAGGTCCATGATGACAAGGTCGGGTTCTTCGGATTCTTCGAGAGCATCAACGATCAGGACGTCGCCAACGCCTTATTCGATACCGCGGCCGACTGGTTGCGAGAACGCGGATGCGATACCATGCGGGGCCCGTTCAATCCGTCGGTGAATGATGAGATCGGTCTGCTGGTTGAAGGATTCGATTCCAGTCCCGTTGTCATGATGACGTACAATCCACGGTACTATATCGACCTCATCGAGAATTACGGTTTTTTCAAAGCCAAGGACCTGTACGCCTATCTCCTGGTGCACGACAAAACCATCACACCAAAGCTCGAACGCGTGCAGGCAGCCGTGCGCGAACGGCACCAGGTCACGTTGCGCAACATCGACCTGAAAAACCTGCAACGAGATATTGGCATCGTCAAGGAACTTTACAACAAGGCATGGGCAAAGAACTGGGGCGCGGTTCCCATGACCGACGAAGAAATCGACTACTTGGGCGAGGATCTCAAACAGATTATCAAGCCATTCCCAGACTTCGCTTTTATTGCATACTCGAAAGGGGTCCCGGTCGGATTCGCCCTGTGTGTCCCCGATATCAACCAGGTCCTCAAGAAAAACAAGAGCGGGCGTCTCATTCCCGGAATCTTTTATCTCCTTACCGGCATGAAGAAAATCGACCTGGTGCGGATCCTGGTCCTGGGCGTAATCCCGGAATACCAGCGCCGGGGAATCGACGCGGTGATGTACTACGAGATCGCGGAACGGGCGCGCACCAAGTACAAGATCAAAGCAGGCGAAGCAAGCTGGGTGCTCGAGGACAACGTCATGATGAACCGGGCGGCTGAACTGATGAACGGCGAGCGATACAAGACATACCGCGTTTACGATTACAAACTCTGACCTCATGGCTGTAACTCGGGCCGATATCGAGCGAGTCGCGACACTTGCCGGACTGTCCTTTTCAGAAAAAGAAACCAACCGGCTCATCGAGGAATTCACACACGTACTGGCGTGGATCGACAAACTCCGCAAGGTTGACACGGAGGGCGTCGAACCGCTGACGTACGTGCATGATCGGGGGATCTCGTTTCGGGCGGACGAAACAACCCGGTGCCTGCCCAGAAACGATGCGCTGATGAACGCTCCCCAAGATACCGGCGAATTTTTTGTCGCGCCGAGGGTCCGTCGCTCGTGAACGCGACCGCTGCGATGGAATGCTTGCCTGTCCTCGTTGTGATTCCCGCGCGCTATGCCTCTTCGCGTTTTCCCGGAAAACCATTGGCTGATATTGGCGGGAAACCCATGATCCAGCGGGTTTATGAACGTGTTCAAGCCAGCCGGTTCAACGATAATATTCTCGTGGCAACGGATGATACCCGCATCATGGAAGCGGTGGAAGGATTTGGCGGCAACGCGGTCATGACGCCTTCTTCCTGCTCTACCGGCACGGACCGTATCGCCACCGTCGCCCGGGAACGAGTGGCGGACATCTATCTCAACGTCCAGGGTGACGAGCCGCTGATATCACCGAGGTGTATCGAGGCCGCCGTCGATCCGCTTTTCTCAAACACGAACATCGACATCGGAACTGTAGCAGCTCCCCTTGCCACCTCGGAGGAGGCGCATAACCCCAACATCGTGAAAGTTACCCGCGCCCTTGACGGCACAGCCTTGTACTTCTCGCGCTCCCCGATCCCGTTCGCGCACGATGAAGAGAACATTGATGGAACTTCCATTCAATATTTCCAGCACCTCGGGATATACGCTTACCGGCGGGAGGCACTATTGCGATTGTCTTCTCTCCCACCAACTCCCCTCGAGATCGCGGAAAAGCTGGAGCAGCTCCGCGCACTGGAGCACGGAATGACAATCAATGTAAACCTGGTTCCCGAAAGAAGCATTTCAGTGGACGTCCCTGCCGACATCGAACGTGTTCTGGCGGCGCTTGACGCCGAATCATCCTTGCACTGAAAATTTGACTCACATCTTTCCCGGGATGGTTGTAGTTTTCCCTATGAATATGCGAAACAACACGCCGGAAACCGTCTCAATCGTTACGCTCGGCTGCTCGAAAAACACCGTCGATTCCGAGGTCCTGGCACGCCAGATCCAGGCGAACAACCTCGCTTTTACAAATGATCCCAGTGACGCGGACACGGTCATCATCAATACCTGCGGGTTCATTTGCGAGGCCAAGGAGGAATCAGTCAGGACAATCCTGGAAGCCGGTGAACTGAAGAAACAGGGAACCATAAAGAAGCTCCTCGTGATGGGATGCCTGACTGAACGATACCGCCAGGAGTTGGAGGCCACGATTCCGGAAGTTGACGCTTTCTTCGGCACCACTGACCTCGACGAAATTCTCGCAACTCTGGGAATCAATTTTAAGCGCGAACTTCTGGGCGAGCGCAGTCTCAGCACCCCGTCGCATTTTGCCTACCTCAAGATTTCCGAAGGCTGTGACAATCCCTGTTCTTTTTGCGCCATTCCGCTCATGCGGGGACAACACCGGTCACGCCCCCTGGAGGAAATTATTCGTGAAGCGGAATTTCTCGCCCGCTCGGGAGTGCGGGAGATCATCATCATCGCCCAAGATACGACCTACTACGGCCTTGACCTGTACGGCGAACGCCGGTTGGCGCGACTCCTGCAGGCCGTTGCAGACATCGACGGCATCGAATGGGTGCGATTGCTCTACGCCTATCCCTCCCAGTTTCCCGAGAACGTTTTGCACCTCATGCGGGAGCACCCGAACATTGTTCCGTACCTGGATATTCCCCTTCAACACATTTCCGACCAGGTGTTGAAATCCATGCGTCGCGGCATCTCGGCGAAACGAACACGAGATCTAGTGCGGCAAATCCGGGATGAAGTTCCCGGCATCATTCTGCGCACAACGTTCATCGTCGGCTACCCGTCCGAAAATGACGAGGCGTTCCAGGAGCTGATCGACTTCGTGCAGGAATCGAGGTTCGAACGTCTTGGGGTCTTTACGTATTCGCAGGAGGAAGGGACATCAGCCGCCGTGCTTGGAGACCCGGTCCCAGCAGAAATAAAAGCCGAGCGCCGCGAAGAAATCATGAACCTCCAACAGGATATTTCACGGCAATTCAACGAATCGCTGATCGGATCGAAACTTCCTGTCTTGATAGACCGTAAGGAAGACGGTGTGTTTATCGGCCGCACCCCCTACGATGCACCGGAAGTGGACAACGAGGTTTATCTTACTGTCGAAAAGAATAAAGAGTTGAGCGTGGGCGCACTGGTGGAAGCCCGGATAAGCGATGCAACGGAATATGATTTACGCGGTTATGTACTTTAGATCTGTACGATGAAACGGAAAGAACTTTTCATAGTGTTGGTCATCTTCTCCCTGGGTACCGCGGGAGCACAAACCCATGAACATCCTGGCCAGGAATTCATGTTGCGTCAGCGCCCTTTTTACGTTGACGCATTGAATTTCCCTTCCATCGATTCGACTGGTATTTCCACACAGCTCGACGTTTACGTCAAGATCCCTTACGATATTATCTCGTTTATCGTTGAAGACGGACGTTACAAAGCGGGGTACATGATTACCGCCAGGATAAAGCGCACAGCCAACACGTTAATCAAGGAGGCAACCTGGCGACGAACTCTTGTGAAAAACAAGTTCGAGGAAACACGAGGAAAAGAAAAATTCGACATATCCATGCATCGTTTTCCTCTCGATCCCGACGATATTATCCTGGAAGTGACTTTCGAGGACAAGGAATCCGGGAACGAATTCACCCTTTCGCAAACTCTCAAGGTCAAGCAGTATGACCCAAACCTGGTTGCCATGAGCGACCTCATGATCGTTTCACGGATCAAGAAGAAAAATGGCAAGACCGTTCTTACACCAAACGTTTCACCGAACGTCGGCGAATTCAAGAAAGGCTTCGATGTCTTTTTCGAAGTGTTCAATCCATTCCGTTCGCAACCGGTTGAAGTAAAATACCTTATCCGCTCTTCACGCTCACGCATCCTCCTTGAAAAGACAGACACAACATATCTCAAAGAAGGAAGGAATACCTTCATTTCTCACATCAGCAATTCCAACCTGGGTATTGGCAGCTACACCCTGACCGTGGAAATACACCGGCAAGGAGATACGAGTCGAACCGGGAAATTCGCATCGGCTTCCAAACCCATTATCGTAGAATGGTTATCGTTTGGCACACCGGTTTCCATCACCAACCTGGATGAAGCAATCGAGCAGTTACGGTACATTGCAACGAGCGAGGAAATGGACTCGCTACAGAACGCGCCGAATGACAAGGAAAAGCGGCGCCGGTTCGAAATGTTCTGGAAACGCCGTGATCCCACGCCGGAAACCGAAGCCAACGAAGTCATGACCGAGTATTACAACAGGGTAGCTTACGCGAACCTGCATTTCAAACATTATATCGATGGCTGGAAAACCGACCGCGGGATGATCTACATCATCTACGGCCCGCCTTCGTATATTGACAGGCATCCTTTTGACCCCGACGTAAAACCGTATGAAGTTTGGGAGTACTACGACATCAACAGACGATATATCTTCGTTGATGAAACCGGTTTCGGTGATTACCGCCTGCTTTATCCCATCTGGGATGACCGCACCCGCCTGCGGTGATTCCGGTGCCGTATCAGAGACATTTTTCTACGCCGCGCGGAGCTCCTGGTCCTTGTACTGGAGCTGGTACAGGCGGTAATAAATTCCTTTCCTCCGCAACAGTTCCTTGTGCGTCCCCTCTTCCCGGATTTTACCCTTGTGAAGAACGATGATCTTGTCCGCGTTCTGAATGGTGGACAAGCGGTGCGCGATGACAATCGACGTCCGGCCTTTCAGCAATTCCTCAATAGCGCGCTGAATCATCTGTTCGGTCTCTGTGTCGATATTAGCGGTCGCTTCATCGAGGATGAGTATTTCAGGATTGAAGGCAAGAGCGCGGGCGAATGAAAGAAGTTGTTTCTGCCCCACGGACAGCTTTGCGCCGCGTTCTTTCACCTCTGCATCATACCCTTCTTCCAGTTGTTCGATAAACCGATTCGCACCTACGACGCGGGCGGCCTTGCGCACTTCTTCCTCGCTGATCTCCATATTCCCGAGACGGATGTTTTCGGCGATTGTTCCGGAGAAGAGAAAGACGTCTTGCATCACGACGCCGATATGTCGTCGCAAAAGAGAAATGGGAATATCCTTGATGTCGGTTCCGCCTATCAGGATTCGTCCACGGTCGAAATCATAAAACCGGGTAAGAAGACTGATGATCGTGGTCTTTCCCGCGCCGGTCGCTCCAACAATCGCCACTGTCGAACCGTGAGGAATCGTCATGGAAATATCCCTGAGAACATCCTCACCCTGCTTATATCCAAACGATAGATTCTCAAAGACGACATCACCACGGAACATCCGAGCATCTTCCCGTGCACCCCTGTCCGGAATAATTGTATTGTCGTCAAGGAGCTGGAATATCCTTTCGGAGGAGGCCATGGCGGACTGCATGATGTTGTACTTCTCGGAAAGGTCGCGGATAGGGCGAAAGAACATTTCCGTGTATTGGATGAAAGAGATCAAGATACCCAGGGTCATCGCACCCTGGACGATTTGCCCTCCCCCGTACCAAACGATGAGAGCAATGGAAACCGCACTGAACAACTCGACGGAGGGATAAAAAATCGCGTAGTAAAAAATCGACCGGATGTGCGCATCCGCATGATGACGGTTAATCTTTCGGTACCGCTGGAATTCCCGGCGCTCCCGGCCCATAAGCTGGACGGTCAGAATGCCGCTGATCCGTTCTTGCAGGAAAGCGTTCAATCGTGCAACCTGTTTGCGAACGTCCCGGTAAGCTTCACGGACTTTTTTCCGAAACAGGAAGGTCCCATACACGAGGAACGGCAGTATGCTCAGTGTTACCAGCGCCAAGGGCCAACTGATGAAAAACATGAAAACGATGATCCAGGTCAGGACAAAAACATCAGCGAACACCGTCACCAGCCCCGACGAAAACATCTCATTGAGAACTTCCACGTCGCTCGTAACACGGGTAATCAACCGGCCGATCGGATTTTTATCAAAGAACGAAAGCGCGAGGTGTTGCAGCTTGTCGAACACTTGCATCCGCATGTCGTAAACGATATGCTGGCCGATCCACTGCGTATAGTACATGGCGAAATAATGAATCCCGGATTGCACCAGCAGCGTCAGCACGATGAGACCGGCGATCATGAGCAATCCGTGATAATCACCCGTCGAAATGTATTCGTCCACCGCCACCTTGGTGAGGTACGGGCGTACGGGGCCCAGGGACGATATGGCAACCGTCAGGAAAATCGCGCCGGCCACCTGCCACCGATACGGTCGGACGTACGCCAGCAAGCGTTTCATCAACTTACTGTCGTAGGCTTTTCCTAGTATTTCATCGTCTTGGTAGGCTTCCAACAACTATTCCTTTTCTGTCGCAACATTCCAAGTAATCTAACACATAAAGTATCTTCCTTACAAAGAGTCATGTTTCGTACTTTACAGGGAAGTACCGCGCTTCTCTCTTCAATCACGGGGACCAAAAGGTATGTCGAAGTTTTCGTTGAAATCCTACACTCAGAGGAAAATCGATTACTTGCATTACAGGATCGACCAATATTTCAGTTCCCGGTTCGCGCTCCAGCTTTTCATCGCCTTCCTTCTCGTGCTGGCAGCGCTTGGAATATTTTACATCATCGCCTTGTTCCTTAACGTCGATCCTGGCGGACAATTATCGTTATTGTGGTGGGTTTCAAACCACTTGCTCGATTCATACTGGGAGGAGGCGGGCGTTGTCGAGCAGGTACTCGCCACGTTGTTGACCTTGTTCAACTTTCTGGTTTTTGCCACTGTCATCGGCTTGGTGGCGTCCAAGGTGCAGCTTCGACTCGAGTCGATGAAGTATGGAGTCTCCACCATCTACGAACGAAATCATATCGTTATCATCGGCTGGAGCGCAAAGGTCTTTTCGATCATCAGCGAATTACAGCAAGGCCTGGAACACGAGCATCCGGTTTTCGCCGTCCTTACTCGACACGATCCGGAGGAAACCGAGAAAGCCTTGAAGCGTAAATTCAAACCTTACCGTCGAAATAGACGACGGCAACCGTTACCTCACGTAAAATGGATCGTCCGCCAGGGCTCACCCACATCCATCGACGACCTCGAAATGCTTTCTCTGCACGAAGCGCGGGCCATCATCGTTCTTCATCCCGATGAGTCCGGATTCAGCGGCGACAGCCAGGTCATCAAAACAGTCATGGCCGTGCGGAACGTCCTTTCGGGATATGACGATCATTCGGTGAAGACCCTCATCGCGGAAATCGATTCGCTCGCCTTGAAACCCCAAGTCGAAGCAGCCGCGGTCGATCTTCCCATAAATATTATTCAGTCGTCCGATCTCCTGGGAAAAATCATACTCCAGGCCGCCCGTCAGAAGAACCTGGTTGATGTGTACAATGAATTGCTCACACACGAAGGGAATGAATTCTACCATGTCCCGGTGGAAGATGGGTCGCCGCTTATCGGTAAACCCTGGGCCGACATCGTTTCCGCATTTCCGCGGGCTATCCCGATCGGCATACGTAAAACCGGGAAATCGACCGACTGGACTTCCCCAAACGGGTTGAAACTTCTCCCCCACGTCCAGCCGGATTTCGTTCTGACTCCTGGAAACGCCCTCGTCGTCATCGCACCCGATGCAACGGCAGCCGGCGAAATAACGAAACCGCGACCGGTGAATGATGCGCTCCGCAAGCCTGATGTCGAAACCGAGGACTCAATGAGCCAACGGGTGTCTTCGCTCCTGGTGCTTGGATACAACGAGAAAGCCATTCCTATGCTTCAAGAGTTCGCTGGATATGCCCAGGATATCGACAAGAAGTTTTTTGCAACGCTGGTCAGCCCGTTTCTACCTTCGAACATCGAGCGCATGCTTTCCACCTCTGCTCCTGGAAGAGAGGCGATTTCCAGCCATCTCGATCTTACCTATCGACGCGAAGAGTACATGCTGCCGGAATTTATTGACTCGCTCGATGTGGATCGATTTGATGCAGTCGTCGTCCTTGGCGAGCATGGTCCTGGCGCCACCACCGAGGAAGCGGACACCAGGGTGATTATGACGCTTCTCCTCCTCCGCCATGCCCGCCAGGCCTCCGCCGGAACAGGAAAAGCCGCACATACTCACCAGCAGATCGTGTACGAGATTCTGGATCCCGCAAACAAGGAGTTGGCATTGACGTCCGAATATGCCGAGGACGTTATAATCAGCAACAACGTTATCAGCAATCTCATCGCCCAAATCTGCCGCGATCCACTGATCTCGGAAATTATCGAAGACCTTCTGAATCGTGAAGGCGCTGAAATATATCTGAAACCTGCTTCCCTGTACAGAAATGGCAATGAACTGACGTTCGAGGCTATTCTGAACGCTTCTCTCCATCGAAACGAAACCGCTATTGGTTTGGCTTACTCACGGGATATCACTCCCGGTCGACATATCATCATCAATCCTCCCAAGGGTTTCGGTATCCAAATCGACCATGAGACGCACGTCATTGTACTGGCGGAAACGGAATTGTAAGGCGGCTATCATTGCAAATACTATGGTAATGTCCTACATTAAATGAATATATTTTGTTCGTTGACAACAGGGATTATTCATGGCTTTACAGTTCATCGGAGTAGATTATTATAACATCGAGAGCCTTCTCAGCGAAGAAGAACGTATGGCCAGAGATGTCGTCCGTCGTTTTGTGGAAGAAAAGGTCCTCCCGATTATCGAAGATCACTACATGGCGGGCACGTTTCCGGACGAGCTTATCCCCCACATCGCCGGGCTGGGAGTCCTCGGCGCCACGCTTCCGGAGAAATACGGATGCGCGGGCGCCAACAACATCGTGTACGGCCTCATGAACCAGGAACTCGAGCGCGGCGACAGCGGCGTGCGCAGTTTCGCCTCCGTCCAGAGCGGATTGGTCATGTACCCCATATTCAAGTACGGCAGCGAAGAGCAACGCTTGAAGTGGCTCCCGGTTCTCGCCACGGGAGAGAAGATCGGGTGCTTTGGATTAACGGAACCGGACCATGGCTCCGACCCGGGCAGTATGGTGACAAAAGCGGTCGAAACCGACAACGGCTACGTCCTCAACGGCGCCAAGATGTGGATCACGAATGGATCCGTGGCAGACGTGGCTGTGGTCTGGGCCAAACTCAACGGCGTCGTTCGTGGTTTTCTCGTCGAGAAAGGCACGCCGGGATACACGACGACCGACATGAAAGGAAAACACTCTCTCCGCGCTTCCGTCACAAGCGAGCTCATCTTCAACGACTGCGAAATTCCGAAGGAGAACATACTACCAAATATCACCGGTCTGCGGGGACCCCTGAGCTGCCTCACGCAAGCACGGTATGGCATCGCCTGGGGCGCCATCGGCAGCGCTATGGCCTGCTACGACGCCGCCCTGAACTACGCCAAGACACGAATACAGTTCGGCAAACCGATTGCTTCGTTCCAGCTCGTACAACAGAAACTCGTACGCATGCTGACCGAAATCACCAAGGCGCAGCTTCTCGTCCTCCAGTTGGGACGCCTTAAGGACGCGGGAACGATGAGATTCACGCAGGTGTCCCTGGCAAAGCGCAACAACGTCGCCATGGCGCTCGAATGCGCGCGCACAGCCCGCACTATTCTCGGGGCGAATGGGATCACCAGCGAGTATCCCGTCATGCGACACATGGCGAACCTTGAATCGGTGTACACGTACGAGGGAACGCACGACATTCATACTCTTATCATCGGCGCAGATATAACCGGCATCGAGGCCTACGTATAACGATTCAATACCAAGACTTAAAAGTACATCCATGTCCGAGCAACCAAAGATTATTGACAAGGGAATAACATTCGACGACATCTTGCTCTTGCCCCGCAAGTCATCCGTTCTCCCGCGGGACGTCGACGTCTCAACGTATTTGACAGCTCAAATCAAGCTGAACATCCCGATTCTCAGCGCAGCCATGGACACGGTGACGGAATCCGAGATGGCCATCGCCATGGCGCGGGAAGGCGGTCTGGGCGTGCTGCACAAGAACATGAGCATCGCGCGGCAAGCGGAAGAAGCGGACAAGGTAAAACGAAGCGAGTCCGGGATGATCGTCAATCCCATTACGATGGGACCGAACAATACGGTGGCCGAAGCTCTCGGTGTCATGGCAAAGTACCATATCTCCGGTATTCCCATCGTGGATAAAGCAAACACGCTCCTCGGCATCCTGACCAACCGGGACCTCCGCTTCGAACCGAACAAAGAGATGCTGGTCCAGGACATCATGACCAAGGAGAACCTTATCACTGCGCCCGTGGGAACAACGTTGGAAACGGCGGAGGAAATATTGCAACGCCACCGTATCGAGAAACTCCCCGTGGTCGATAAGAATCGAAAGCTCCTCGGCCTCTTGACCTTCAAGGACATCATGAAAAAGAAGAAGTACCCGAATGCTTCCAAGGATGAATTCGGAAGGCTTCGGGTTGGAGCAGCCGTGGGTATCGCCGCCGACACACTCGATCGTGTGAGCGCCCTCGTCGATGCTCACGTGGATGTTCTCGTCATCGATACCGCACACGGTCATACCAGGAACGTGCTTCACCTCGTATCGGATATTACATCGCGCTTTCCGAACCTCCAGGTCATCGCAGGCAACGTCGGCACTGCCGAAGCGACGGAAGACCTGATAAAAGCGGGAGCAAATGGAATCAAGGTCGGTATCGGCCCCGGGTCAATCTGCACAACGCGGGTGGTGGCCGGAGTGGGAGTTCCACAAATAACCGCCATCATGAACTGCGCCAAGGTTGCGCGGAAGTACGATATCCCGTTGATAGCCGACGGCGGGATAAAGCAGACGGGCGACATTCCAAAGGCCCTTGCCGCGGGCGCCGACACCGTGATGATCGGCGGATTGTTCGCGGGCATGGAAGAGAGTCCGGGCGAAACCATCCTTTACGAAGGACGCAGTTTCAAGATGTACCGCGGCATGGGCTCCATCAGCGCCATGAAGGAAGGAAGCAAGGACCGCTATTACCAGGACATGGAAGAAGATATCCAGAAACTCGTTCCGGAAGGTATCGAGGGAAGGGTGCCGTATCGCGGGCCGGTCGGTTCCATGATCTACCAAATGGTCGGCGGGCTCCGGGCAGCCATGGGTTACTGCGGCGTGAAAAATATCGAAGAGCTGAAAACCCAAACACAATTTATTCGTATTACCTCCGCCGGGCTGCGGGAAAGCCATCCCCACGATATCCAGATAACGAAAGAAGCTCCGAATTACCAGGTAAACACTTCCAACAAGTGACGCCGGACAAATCCCGCTTCGTATCCCGATGACGCCGTTCGGACGAAGTACACTCGACAAGATCGTAAAGCCTGGTTTAACCATTCCCGCCTCATGAATCATTCATTTGGATAGTAGAAGCCATGCCTGACAATCTCCTGGACGGCCTCAGGAAGTCTTTCCCATCGTTGAAGATCGACGCAATGGTTATTACCCACCCGCCGCACATCCGGTTGTTCACGGGATTCTCCGGGTCAAACGCGTTGCTCGCGGTAACACGAACAAAGGGCCTGCTTCTCACCGACCCCCGCTACGAGCTCCAAGTGCAACGCGAAGTGCGGAACGTACAGGCACTGGTAGTACACGATGGGAATTTCCTGGAATTACTCAAAAAGAAAGCCTGGTTCAAGGCTTGTCGCTCCATCGGTTTTGACCGTGATCGCACGAGCTATCACACGGCCGCATTGTTGAAAAGAATCGTGAAACCGGCGCGAGTGAAGCCGTTGAGCCGCGTGTGCGAACCCCTGGCCGAACGGAAAAATCAATCCGCCGCCAAGGCGTTGACCAAGGCCGCCGCGATTGCGGACCGGGTATTTCAGCGACTCCTGTCGGTTATTTCTCCGGGAATGACGGAGCGTGAAATCGCAGCGGAGATATCGTATTTTCTCCGGCAGGAAGGTGCGGACAGCGATGCGTTCGAACCTATTGTCGTATCCGGTCCCAACAGCGCACTCGTTCATGGAACGCCGTCGAACAGGAAGCTGCGTCCAGGTGACGCGGTACTTTTAGATTTCGGCGCACGGTATCGCGGGTATCACAGCGATATAAGCCGTACGGTTTTCATGGGAGCCGTCAAACCGAAACTGCGAGCTGTCTACGACGCCGTCCTTGAATCCCAGGAAACAGCTATTGCCTCTGTTGCCCCCGGAGTTCGCGCCCGGACCGTGTATGATCTCGCGTATGGCGTCCTGAAACGTTACGGCTTCGCCGACTATTTCAACCACGGACTCGGCCACGGCCTGGGCCTGGAAGTTCACGAATCCCCTCGCATATCGCGTGATACGACGGATATACTGGATGAGGGAATGGTGTTCACCATCGAACCGGGAGTGTACATCCCACGAATCGGGGGAGTGAGAATTGAAGACGATATCCTCGTGACGGCAAAGGGAAACAACGTGCTCACGAAATCCCCCAAATCGCTTATTGTCCTCTGACACGTTACATTGCGGAACGTGCTCGTCATAGCGTATTACTTCCCTCCTCTCGGCTTGAGCGGAGTCCAGCGAACATTGAAATTCGTCAAGTATCTCCCCTCCTTCGGGTGGAAACCGACCGTACTCACGGTCGAGCCGCGCGCGTATTTCGCACATGATTCAACTCTTTTATACGACCTTGATTCCTCCGGAATTGAAATTATCCGTACCCCGTCCCTTGATCCGCTCCATGTCTTCCGGAAAAAAGGTACGGTGCCCATGCCAAACGAGGCGACCTACAAGTTCCTGACGCTTCTGAACCAGGCGGTGTTCATCCCTGACAGCAAGGTAGGATGGAAGCGTTACGCCTTGCGGAAGGGAACGGAATTATTAAGCAACGGCTCGTTCCATGCGATGTTCGCAACCGCTCCTCCGTACACCGATCTTCTCATCGCCAGGGATTTGAAAAAACGATTCAACATTCCCATGGTGCTGGATTACCGCGATGCGTGGCTCGCCAACCCGCTGCACCGCTATATTACTCCGTTTCACAGGGCAATACATCGACGCATGGAAGATTCGGTTCTGCGCGAAGCGGACGCCGTCGTCACCATAAACCGCACCATCAAGGAGTTGATTCTCACCCGTTACCGGCACCTGACGTACAACGATATTACGATCATTCCCCAGGGATACGATGCGGACGACTTTGCCCATGTCACACCGAGGAGAAGTTCCAGGATGCGGATTACGTACTCGGGAACATTCTATCACAACCGTACTCCGCGCTACATGATCGAGGCCGTTCGACGTTTTCTGGACAAGGTTCCTGAAGCCGCCGATAAATCCGAGCTCTGCTTCGTCGGACAGTTCAGGGACGAAAACCTCTCGTTTCTGCGCAAGCATCGACTGGAGGAAAACGTGGTGGTCACAGGGTATCTTCCGCACACGGAAGCCGTGGCATACCTTGCCGGTTCCGATGTCTTATGGATGATGCTTGGCGGAGACAAGGGCGATGAAATGATCTCCACCGGCAAGTTGTTCGAATACCTCGGCGCCCGGAAACCGATCCTGGGCTGCGTCCCCCCGGGCGAAGCCCGAACGATCATCGAGGAATCCGGCGCCGGCTTCATCACCGATCCCACCGATGTCGATGAAATTGCGAAAACACTCGAACACCTGTTTTCACTATACCAACGCAACGCTTTGCCTCGACCCCGCGAGGATTTCGTGCAACAGTTCGAGCGAAAAACATTAACGGGACATCTCGCCTATGTACTGAGCACCTTGCTGTCTATCGGCGACGAAACAGGCGGCGCCGTGCAGAAAAAGTCACCCGCTGCATGGAATGACAAAAAAGAACCCGACGATGCCGAGATATAAATCGACTTCACGCGTATTTTTGTCATGAGCCGACAGAAGTTTTTTCCCTGAAACTGAATCGTGTAACTTGGTAGCAGAAAAATGTAGCACAGGAAAGTCTTGAGTCAAGAATGAACATACTCGTCATAGGCAAGGGAGGGCGCGAGCATGCCATTATCTGGAAACTTCGCCAGAGTCCGCAGGTGGATTTTATGTACTGCGCGCCCGGTAATGCCGGAATCAGCCAGCTGGCAACCTGCGTCGATATCAAGGAAACCGATATCGAGGGGTTGAAAAAGTTCGTCAGGAAGAACAGTGTTGACCTGACGATCGTGGGACCCGAAGCGCCTCTCGCCGTGGGCATCGTGGATGAATTCCAGAGCGACGGGCTCGTTATCTTCGGCCCCACCCGTGCCGCGGCACGCCTCGAGACCAGCAAAGCGTTCGCCAAGGATTTTATGAAACGGCACGAGATACCCACAGCCGATTACAAGGTCTTTCGAAAACCTGATTTCGAAAAAGCGCGATCGTACCTTCAGTCCGCGTCCTACCCTATCGTCCTGAAAGCTGACGGTCTGGCGGCGGGAAAAGGTGTTGTTATCGCTGACGACTACGCCGACGCCGTAACCGGTCTCGAGGAGATGATGCTTGGCGGCGCTTTCGGGTCGGCTGGCGAAACAGTTGTGATCGAGGAATTCCTCTACGGTGTCGAGGCGTCCGTTTTCGCCATTACCGACGGGAAGACATTCGCCACACTTGCGCCAGCCCAGGATCACAAGCGCATATTTGACGGGGACAAGGGAAAAAACACGGGCGGCATGGGAGCCTACGCACCCGCCCCTGCGGTCAAACCGGAAATACTCTCCCAGGTCAAACTGAATATTATCAAGCCAGTTCTCCGCGGCATGAAAAAAGAAGGGACACCTTACCGGGGAACGTTGTACTGCGGATTGATGCTGACCGACAAAGGACCGAAAGTCATGGAATTCAACTGCCGGTTCGGCGACCCGGAAACGCAAGTTGTTTTGCCGCTTATCGACGATGATCTGGCGGACATCCTCTACCAGGCTGCTATCGGAAAGCTCCGGCGCTCGCGCGTCAAAATGCATGACGCCTGCGCCGTGTGCGTCATCATGGCGTCGAGCGGCTATCCTGATTCCTATGAAACAGGCAAATTGATTTCCGGCCTCGAGAGCATCGACGAGATGGAGGACGGGATGGCTGTCTTTCACGCCGGCACCACGCTCAAGCGGGGTAAGTTCTATACCTCGGGAGGGCGGGTATTGGGTGTGACCGCAATCGGAAGAAAGAACGAGCTGCGTGAAACCATCATCACGGCTTACAACGGCGTTCAGCGTATCATCTTCGACGGCGCCTATTACCGCACGGACATCGGCGCCAAGGCCTTCGACTCCTGATTCACATGCCTCGCCCACCCACGAGCCCCGTTTTCCATTCAAAGCCCGTTGTCTGGCGACGGGAAGAATTCTGGCAGCGACCGATGGAGTTTTCCCATCCCGACGAAATTCCGGGACAGGATTTACCCTGGTCGGAAGACTGGTTTTCGAGCCAGACACTGAAAGACATGCTTGATCCTGAAACCGACATCGGAACCAGGCCGATGGATCGCGTCGAGATGGAATCCCGCTGGCTCCTGTCCATGTTCGAGGAACCACGAAAGCACCACCTCCTTGACGTCGGGTGCGGACCGGGATTGTACGCGGAAGTCTTTTCACGAGCAGGCATGAAAGTTACGGGTATCGATCCCTCCCCTGCGGCGATCGAGTACGCGCGCGCGTCCGCAGCAAAAGCCGGCCTGAACATTACGTACGTGTGCGGTTCGATTTCCGAGCACGACGCGACAAACGCATACACCGCCGTATTTGCCAATTACGGCTTTATCAATAATCTGCATCCCGCCCTTGGCCGAGCCAGCATGGAGGCCATGTATCGAGCGCTTGCACCCGACGGCGTGGCAGTGTTCGAATTACTCCACCCCGCCACACTCAATCAATTCGCGCCGCTCCTGTGGGAAACGGTTGACACATCCTACTTCAGCTCCCGGCCGCACCTCTATTTACAGGAAATGGTAAGCGTATCCGCAACTTCCTGCCACGCCTTCCTGACCTACGTTTTCGATCCGGACCACCCCAATGCCATCAGGGTCTTCCGCTACTTTTTCGTAGCGTACACAAATTCAGAATTCAAGGATTTGCTCTACGCGTGCGGGTTCGACACGCTGCAAAGCCACGACTACCGGGAGGTAATTATCGACCCGGGCGACATTCGATCCACGTTTTACGTGGCAAGGACGCGAAAAAGCAGAGAGTGAATTTGCGTGTTTGGTGGATTTCCTTTGATCAGAGGTATATCAGGCTCTCATGATGTAATCGCGAAGATAGTGGACATGGTGTTCGCTTTCATGCAATTGCGATTTCACGACGTCTCCGATAGATATCAATCCGACAACGTTCTGTCCGTCCAGGATGGGAAGATGTCGGATTTTCTTCTCTGTCATCACCGCCATGACCGCATCGATATCGTCATCAGGAGTGCCGATGATAACGTCTTTCGTCATGTACGATTCCACCGGCGCAGTCGCGACGGCTGTCACATCGGAGTTGCACAGACGGAGAATATCCCGTTCGGAAATAATACCGACAATTTTTTCGTCGTCGGTTACCAACAGCGAACCAATATTATATTCAACCAACATTTGGATTGCTTCCTTGATGGTATTCCGCGGACCGATACAACGGACGGTGGAGTCTTTCTTTCTCAGGATATCTTTTACTTTCATCATCAATCTCCTTCTATTGATGGGTTACCGGTGCGTCGTGGATCATGAGAATTCTTGGCTAATGATAGCACATCCCCCGCGGAATCGCAACCGCCAGATGCTCCTGATTTAAATCCCAACAAGAAACATGGAGCCGTAATTCCCGCGCAGCTTTCAGGGTACCTAATAAAAAGCCGGGGCACCCCTCCCGGCTGAACATAGCATAGATGTCGGGGTAAACTTGCTATTCGAAATCCGCCGCGCAGAACGCTCCCATATACTCCCTGTTCACAAGAGCGATGAAATCGATACTGACGCTCTTGGGGCACGCGGCTTCACATTCGCCGTGATTCGTACAGCCACCAAATCCCTCGGCCTCCATCGCTTCGATCATGTGGACTGCCCGGTTGAAACGTTCCGGTTTTCCCTGTGGCAGGAGGTTGAGATGGCCGATTTTTGCCGAGGTAAAGAGCATGGCAGAACCGTTGGGGCAAGCCGCGACACAGGCGCCGCATCCGATGCATGTCGCGGCATCCATGGATCGATCGGCGATTGGTTTGGGAACGGGTATCGTATTCGCATCTATGGCGCTGCCGGTCTTGCATGAAATGTACCCGCCCGCTTGAATGATGCGGTCGAACGCTGACCGGTCCACGATGAGATCTTTCATGACCGGGAAAGCGACGGAACGCCACGGTTCGATCACGATAGTGTCACCGTCCTTGAAATGTCGCATATAGAGTTCGCAGGTCGTCGTTCCTTTGGACGGACCGTGGGGAATGCCGTTTATCACGAGGCCGCACATTCCACAAATACCTTCACGGCAATCATTATCGAACGCGATCGGTGTTTCGCCCTTTGCAATCAAACTCTCATTCACGGTATCCAGCATTTCGAGGAACGACATGTCCTCGATGATGCCCTCTGCCTTGTATTCGGCGAATCCGCCCGACTGGTTGGGACCTTTTTGACGCCAGACTTTAAGCGTTACATTCATAGTGTTTACCGACAATCAATGACGAATTTCAATGAACAATTATTTATAACTCCGCTGGGTAGGGGTAACGAACTCGAACTGAAGATGCTCTTTATGAAATATCGGCTTCGAGAATTCGCCTGAGTATTCCCACACAGAGACGTACGAAAATTCCTCGTCGTTGCGCAAGGCTTCTCCTTCAGGCGTCTGGTATTCCTCGCGGTAATGTGCTCCGCAGGATTCCTCGCGACCCAATGCATCGAGACACATGATTTCGGCGAGTTCCATGAATTCCGCAACCCTGCCTGCTTTTTCCAACGATTGGTTGATCTCTTCATTGTCACCGGGAACCTTGACATCGTTCCAGAATTCTTCCCGGAGTGCTGGAATGAGGGTCAGTGCTTTCTGCAGTCCTTCCTTGTTCCGCGACATGCCACAATAATCCCACACGATCTTCCCCAATTCTTTATGGAACGAATCAACCGAGCGTGATCCATTGATAGAGAGAAGTTTTTTAACATTATCTGCCACATCATTCTCCACCGTACGGAATTCGTTCCCGTCAGCCGTTAGACCGTCGGGGCGATGCTCGGCCAGAAAGTCGCCTATTGTGTTGGGCAGTACGAAATACCCATCGGCCAGGCCCTGCATCAAGGCGCTGGCGCCGAGGCGATTGGCGCCGTGATCGGAGAAGTTCGCTTCGCCGATCACGTAAAGACCAGGGATGTTGCTCATGAGGTTGTAATCCACCCAGAGGCCGCCCATCGTATAGTGCGAAGCCGGATAGATGCGCATGGGAACCTCGTAGGGATTCTCACCGGTGATGCGTTCGTACATTTCGAACAGGTTTCCATAACGTTCTTCGATGACTTTCTTTCCCAGCCGGTTGATGGCATCCCTGAAGTCGAGGTACACGCCAAGACCGGTGGCTCCCACACCGCGGCCTTCATCACAAACCATCTTGGCATTCCGCGAAGCGACATCACGGGGAACGAGGTTGCCGAACGCCGGGTACCGCCGTTCCAGGTAGTAATCCCGTTCATCTTCCGGAATATCATTTGGTGGACGCTTGTCGCCAGGCTTTTTGGATACCCAGATTCGCCCGTCGTTGCGGAGAGATTCGCTCATGAGCGTGAGCTTGGACTGGTACTCATTGGAGACGGGAATACACGTCGGATGAATCTGTGTAAAACAGGGGTTGGCAAAAGCAGCGCCCCTCTTGTGCGCGCGCCATATAGCAGTGGTGTTGCATCCCTTGGCATTCGTGGAAAGGAAGAAAACGTTCCCGTATCCTCCGGTGGCCAGGACTACTGCATCGGCAGCGTACGACTGTATGTCCCCGGTTACCATGTCGCGAGTGACGATGCCGCGCGCGCGACCGTCAACGAGCACGAGGTCGAGCATCTCGGTACGCGTATGCATGGTAACTTTCCCTGCGGCGATCATGCGTTGCAACGCCTGGTACGCGCCGAGTAGCAACTGTTGTCCCGTTTGTCCCCTCGCGTAGAATGTCCGTGAAACCTGGGCTCCGCCGAACGACCGGTTGGCAAGCTGCCCGCCGTATTCGCGGGCAAAGGGAACCCCTTGAGCGACACATTGATCGATGATGTTACTGCTAACCTGGGCCAGACGATACACGTTCGCTTCGCGTGCCCGGTAATCTCCACCTTTGATGGTATCATAAAACAGACGCCAAATGCTGTCGTTGTCGTTCGGGTAATTCTTGGTGGCGTTGATACCGCCCTGGGCGGCGATACTATGTGCCCGGCGAGGGCTGTCCTGGTAACAGAAGCAATCAATATCGTATCCGAGTTCCGCCAGCGAGGCGGCGGCGGATGCACCACCCAACCCTGATCCAACAATGATGATCCTGTACTTCCGCTTATTGGCAGGCGACACGAGCTTGATACTGTTGAGATGGTTATCCCACTTCTCCGCCAGTGGTCCCGGTGGAATTTTAGCGTCCAGTTTCATGATAAGCTATGACTGTAGTATTTGGCTGATAATGCGGCTCCGGAATAATTCCGGTTTGAATACCGATGGGAACGGCGATGAATCCAAGAACGATGATGAGGGTGAACACGGTGGCAAAGCGCTTTCTCCACAGGTTTCTCTTGGGATCATTGATCCCCAGGGTCTGCAACATGCTCCACAGGCCATGCTGTAAATGGAAACCCAGGAGAATCATGGCGACAACATAAATAAGCGCTATCCACCATGTCTGGAAAGCGCTGTACACGTTGCCGTACACCTGGCCTTCGATGTGCGCAGCACTGTGAATATCGCCGGTCGTGAAATGAAGGATGTGGTACACAATGTACAAGAACAGCAAAGGTCCCGTATAATACATCGTGCGGGCAAATAGTGTTGTTACCTGCGGTTTCAACGCATTTGCATAATTCTGAGGGCGAGCCTTGTTATTCATCAACCAGAGCTGTACGGCGCTGGTTACGTGCACGACGAGGGACAAAACGAGTACAAACCGGAGTATCCACAACAGCATTCCGTATGTGAGGATCGGTTCTCCGAACGTGCGCAAGTGTTCTGCGTAAATATCCATCTTGTACTTGTAGACCCCAAGCCCCTCAACAAGCTCGGACCCCAT
>JALUUP010000327.1 GCA_027021285.1 Bacteroidota bacterium
ATAGACATGGTTCTCGTGTAGCTCGTTGATCGTTTCGATCAACTTGTTTACGGAAGTGCCTTTGTTCACGCTTTCCAGTGAAGACTGCCGCATGGCTTCCACTCCAACCAGGCTGATAACAAATCCCCGTTTCTTCAATTCCGCAACCCGCCCGCGAAGGTTTTCCGCCCTTGTGCAGATGCCCCAATATATATCGTACTTCTCGAAGAGTCGAAAGACCGCCTCGGTGTGATCCTTGTCCTGGAACCCGTTTTCATCCATGATGACCAGGTAATGCACTCCGGCTTGCTTGTAACGGCGGATAACATCTTCGATACTGTCCAACGGTATGTGGCATGGATCACCAACAAATGAATGGGTCTGGCAGAAACTACATTTGAACTTGCATCCACGATCGGTGAAAAGAATCCCGTATGGCACGTACAGCGGAAAGAACCGTACGTTTACATGCATTTTCAGTAATGGATGCTTGATGTGCGTTACCGGGCGGTTGAACAGCTTCATGGATATCTCGTTCTCCGCATAGCCGATAAACGTCTCATCGAAAATTTCTTCGATCCCGTTGGTCAGCACACCGTAGTTGCCGCCCCACACTTCCTTAACCCCGGCTTCACGGGCCAGCCGAACCATCTCTCGCACGATGGGAATATCCTTCATGTAAAAAGAGATACCCAGAACGTCCACACCTTCAGCCAATCGTTTCTTGAATTTCCTCCATGACGGATATTCCAGGATTTCTATTTCCGGGATATTCTCACGAATAAATCGTAACCCAAACGCCTTGACGACCGTCCGCAACCTGATCATACGCCGAACGGAAATGGCGAAGTAATCGTACATACCTTGTACGGGTGTAGTGAAAACGACACGCTTGGACATATCGTGTTCCTCAATCTATTTAAAAATTTATCTTTTTTCTCCCTCTTGGAGTAAGTATAACAATAATACCCTTTGCCGGCAACAAAGACAAAGGTGGTAGCGGAAAATCGTTACGCTTGTGCTAACTCTCCAAGCAACTCCTGACAACGCGTGACAACCTCTTCGATCCTAACCTTTTCGCGTTCCCCTGTTTTTCGCACCTTGATTTCCGCCTTGCCGTCTTTCAGGTTCCGTTCCCCTACAACCACCTGCACGGGGAATCCCAACAGGTCGGCGTCGTTGAACTTGAACCCGGCGGAGACGTTCGTCCGATCGTCGAGAAGCACTTCGACGTTCTCGCCGGCAAGACGCGCGTAGATATCCTCGGCGGCGGCAGCAACCTCCGCACTCTGCATTTTCAACGCGATGATATGCACGTGGTAGGGAGCCAGGGCTGGATGCCAGATGATCCCTTTCTCGTCATGGCTCTGCTCGATATGGCATGCGAGAATACGCTCGACCCCAATACCGTATGACCCCATGATGATCGGATGCGTCTTGCCGTTTTCATCGAGGAAGGTCGCTCCCATGGCTTCCGAGTACTTGGTTCCCAGCTTGAAGATATGTCCAACTTCGATGGCGCGGACAACGCGCAGGGGCCGGCCTCCCAGCGGATCAGGCTCCCCTTCTTGCACCGTGCGAAGATCGTAATAGGCCGTGATCTTCGCGTCGCGGTCGAAATCAATATTTCTGAAATGATACCCGTTTTCATTTGCTCCACTGACGAGACCATTTGCGTGTTCTAGGCGCTGGTCGGCTATCTGTGGCACGTTGGTCTTTAGATTGATGGGGCCGATGGACCCTGCGTCGGCGCCGGTAAGCTCCCCAAGTTCATCGTCACGTGCGGGGCGAACCTCGTTGGCCCCCAGCGCCGCCTGGAGCTTGGATTCGTTCAACTGGTCGTTGCCTGCCATGAAAATGAGATACGGCGAGTTGTCCACGATATACACCAAGGCCTTGGCGCAGCGCTCTTCAACAAGTCCGAATTGCTCGACCAGCTCATCGATGGTTCGGGCTTCCGGTGTGGCGAATTTTTCCGCGGGCGGGTTTTCTTCGACTCTTCCCACGGGAGGGACACGCGACGTCGCGACTTCCAGGTTGGCCGCGTAACCGGATTCGTCGTTCATGGCGCATACATCTTCGCCCGCGTCGGATTCCACCATGAATTCCTGGCTCCCCGTGCCTCCCATCGCACCGCTGGAAGCCCCAACCACGAAGAAATTCAATCCGCACCTTTGATAAATGCGATGGTATGCGCGGGAATGCATTTCATAGCTTTGATCAAGCCCCTCCCATGTTGCATCGAGGCTGTAACTATCCTTCATGGTGAATTGCCTGCTCCGGATCACGCCCGAGCGCGGTCGAGGTTCGTTGCGAAACTTCTCCTGTATCTGGTACCATGCCTGAGGCATGTCCTTGTACGACTTCACGAAGCTCCGGGCGATGGATGTAATGATTTCTTCGTGTGTCGGCGCGAGCACGTAGGGCCGGTTCTTGATGTGAAACATGGTATCGCCGAACGCCTCCGTGCGCCCCGTTTCATCCCACACTTCGACAGGATTGAGCGCGGGGAGATGAAACTCTTGTGCGCCGATCGCGTCCATTTCTTCGCGGATGATCTGTATCGCTTTCTTTAACGCCCGATAGCCAAGCGGAAGAAACGAATAAATTCCCGCACCCAGGAGCCGAATCATTCCGGCTCTCAGCATAAGCCGATGGCTGATCATGGTAGCGTCGGACGGAATTTCCTTCAGGGTGGGGAGAAAAGCCTTTGTTACTCGCATGTGCTGTTTCCGGTAATAGTGAATACAAGAAGACAGGCAGGTTTCTGCCTGTCGGCTGGTACCCCCGGGGTGACTCGAACACCCGACCAACGGTTTAGGAAACCGCTGCTCTATCCACCTGAGCTACGGGGGCGAAACATCTCACGTCCGTAAAATACGGCGTCGAGTGTCGCAACGCAACGCAGGCGGGTTTCATGCGCCGCCGCTGCCGCTGGTGTTTCGTTGGCCAGCCCCTGTCTCACCACATCCCGGCAGCGGTGGGTTGTCACATTCATAAATCACATGAACGGGTTCCCAAACGGGAATATGTACAGTATGAATGCCTTGCACGAGAAAAAGTTATCACGAGACATTTTTTTGCAAGAAAGAATTCTTTTAGATTTGATTAGATGGATGATGATGGTACCATTCATTTTTCAACATATCATCCCACCAGACCCCCCTTGTAAACCTTCACACATACAATGTAGGAGCTTCTATGACACTCGCATTTGAAGACTTCATGGCTGAAGTCAGAGCAAAGAATCCAGACCAACCCGAATTCCTTCAGGCGGTTGGAGAAGTTATTGAGTCTTTGTTACCGGTGGTGGAACAACACCCGGAATACCGGAAAGCCAAAATTCTCGAACGCATTGTCGAACCGGAGCGCGTCGTTATGTTCCGCGTACCGTGGTTGGACGACAACGGCGAGGTTCAAGTCAACCGTGGATACCGCATCGAATTCAACAGCGCAATCGGGCCGTATAAAGGCGGTCTGCGTTTCCATCCAAGTGTCAATCTCAGCATCCTGAAATTCCTCGGTTTCGAGCAAGTATTCAAGAACAGCCTCACGACGCTCCCCATGGGCGGCGGCAAGGGCGGTTCCGACTTCGATCCCAAGGGCAAATCCGATAACGAAGTGATGCATTTCTGCCAGAGCTTCATGAACGAGTTGTTCCGTCACCTGGGACCCAACACGGATGTCCCCGCGGGCGATATCGGTGTAGGTGGCCGGGAGATCGGGTTCCTGTTCGGCCAGTACAAGAAACTTCGCAACGCCTTCGAAGGCGTGTTCACGGGCAAGGGCCTTTCCTACGGCGGAAGCCTGATACGTCCCGAGGCAACAGGTTACGGATGCACGTATTTCGCCGCGAACATGCTCGCCACACGCGGCGAATCGCTGGAAGGCAAGACCGTGACCATCTCCGGCTCCGGAAACGTTGCCCAGTACGCCGTGCAGAAAGTCAACGAACTCGGAGGCAAGGTCGTTACGCTCAGCGATTCCAGTGGCTACATCGTTGACATGGACGGGATCTCGGGTGAGAAATGGGATTTCGTCATGGAACTCAAGAACGTACGCCGCGGAAGGATACGCGAATACGCCGAGAAATATCCCAACGTTGAATACCACGAGGGCAGAGGCGTATGGCGCGTTCCCTGCGACGTCGCTCTTCCGTGCGCCACGCAAAACGAACTCGATGGTGACGACGCCAAGGCCCTGATCGAAAACGGATGCATTTGTGTCTCCGAGGGCGCGAACATGCCGACCACACCGGACGGTATCAACGTTTTCCTCAACAGCAATATTCTCTACGGTCCGGGCAAGGCGGCAAACGCCGGCGGCGTGGCGGTCTCCGGGCTCGAAATGAGTCAGAACTCCATCCGCATGAGCTGGACCCGCGAAGAAGTTGACGGACACCTGCACAGAATCATGAAGGACATTCATGATTCATCATTGGCTGCGGCGGAAAAATACGGCACGCCGGGCAACTACATGCATGGCGCCAACATCGCAGGCTTCTTGAAAGTAGCCGATGCCATGCTGGCACAGGGCGTCGTCTAAAAAACGTTATACCCCCGTTGAACGAAGAGGCGTCCTTCGAGAGAAGGACGCCTCTTTCATTGCATCCGTGTTGAGGAAAAGCACGGAAACTATTACTCTAGTCCGTTCGATCGCGCTTCTTTCAATATCACGCCTTTGCCGGATTTTCCGTCCACGATAATCTCGATGTCTTCCGGAAGAGAAATACGCCTGATGTACTTTGTCTCCAGCATCACCGGTTGTCGAGCCAGCCAATCCCAATCGATAATATGGCGCGTATCATAATGCCGTATCGTAAAATAGGATATCCTGAACGACGTGATGTTCTGAAAGAAATGCGATCCCTGCGACGGATCGATGTACACGTTGGGCAACGAAGTTTCGACAATCGCCCGGGCCCCGGAAATAGCAGGGAACCTAACCGGTATCCCCAGGAACGGATCCGCCGATCCCCAGCGCCCCGGACCGATGAGGATATACGGTCGCTTTTCCTTGCGCAGCTCCTCGTTGGCGCGCATGACGTCCCTGGCAATTTCCCTCGTTTCAAGCGTGTTGAACGAATCCGGTTTGACATAGACGATATCCCGAACATGCGCGATGCCGTTGCCCAGCGTTTTTTCGCTCTGCACGAGGATTTTTTCACGCGGGATATCATCGAGCGCTACGGATTCCCACATTTCCTGTGTTACCATGGGACGAACCTGGAGGAAGCTGAACTCCGCGGGCAAAGCGGATTTCGAACCGAGCTTGACGGCAAACTCAATCTCCACGGGACAGTTCATCGCCGTTTCACACATCTTCAGCAGCAAGGTTAGCACCTTTGTCAAAGGAACGACTTCGGACTTCAGAATCGGGGCGAAATCGATCACGCGGGGTCCCGGCCGGGAAATGCCCTCGTACAGCATGTCGTTTTCCGCGGAGTAGGTGGATACAATATGCGTAAGTGTTCCGTGCTTTTCCGCGTCCGCGATGCCGAGCTGCACAAGGTGTTGATCCTCGCGGGGAAGCACATGACTGAAGTCTGATTCGAGATCAAGGGCATAGAATTGAACCTGCGAGCAGCGGAAATAATCGCGCGCTGAACTGAATTGCGGGTACACCGTGGGATAGGCCGGGGAAAACTGCAAGCTGATACCGCCGTCCACGATAGTCTTTCCGAGTCCCAGCGCGAGATTTACGACGCCATCCTCCGGTTTCGCCTTGGCAAAGGGGTAAAAGTTATACGAGCGGGCCACGCCGGATATGTGCGGATAGAAATACCGATCATTTCTCTGCCCCACCATCTCCTGAATAATCACCGCCATCTTTTCTTCCTCGATCCTGTTTCCCGTGGCTTCGATGTAGTGCTTGGCCGCACGGAAGAAGGTAGACGCATAGATGAATTTTATTGCGCGGGAAAGATTGAAGAATCGGGTGTTTTCATCGCGACTGCTGTTCGGAATCATCATGGTCGCATAAATACCTGCAAAGGGTTCATGCAAAGCGTCCTCCAGCAGGCTGGAAGATCGTACCGCGAGGGGAAACGTGGCTTTCTTGATGATCTCGTAGAGGTCTTCCTCGATCTCCGCGGGCAGTTCCGCCCGAACAAATCGCTCGATGATCTGATCATCGGATTCACTCTGGAGCGCGAAGGAAAGCAAGCCATTCTTTTCAAGAAACTGGTCAAAGATATCCGTTCCCAACACGATGGTGCGGGGTATGGAAACACGCACGCCGGGGAAATAATCCGACTCCAGGTAATTCTTCAGGAGGTTGTCCACGAATGCGAGGCCACGCGCTTTCCCGCCCAGGGAGCCGCTCCCAATGCGGAGAAAACCTTCCTCGATGTCGTATCCCTCGCCGGGAAAATCCGAGATGATCCCTTGTTGATCTTTGTGCAGCTGCTCGGTAAACACCTCGATAAGGTACGAGCGAAGTTCATCCATCGAGGCAAACTGGCTGATCTTCACAGGCTTGATTTTTTTCGCCAAGGCGAATTTCGTTCTTGCCATCAACCAGTTCGAAAAATGATTTCGCGAACCATGAAAAATAATCGATTCGTCCGGAACGATCTTCAATAAGTCGCGGAGTTCTTTCAGGTTGGTTGCGCGCTGGATTTCCGTGCCGTCCGGCATCCGGAACACGAAGTCGCCAAAGCCGAAATTGTTCTTGATGAACTCGCTGACTTCCTGGAGCAGGGTGCGCGAGTTCTTATCCGCGTAGCACACGTTCAACATTTCCAACTCCGGCGTGTACTTACTGTGCGCGCTTTGAATCAGAACCGGCAGGTCCGTTGCTTCCTCCCGCACCTGCTGGATGAGCTGCAATCCCGCGTTATCGACGACTTTTCCACCCTTCTTGAACTTCATGTCAGTGATAACGCCAAGGAGGGTTTCCTTGTAAATTTGGAAATACTCCCACGCTTCGTCGAACGAGGTTGCATGCAGTATTTTCGGACGAGCACGCTGGCGCAAGAGTTTGTCCGAGAAGTTCCTCCCCTCGACAATCAGGCTTTGCGCTTGCTTGATCAACTCCGTGTAAATCAGCGGCAGGTAGGATGAATAAAACAACGGTGAATCTTCCACGAGGATGATTGTTCGAACACCAAATTCCAGGCAATCCACGGGTGCGTTTTTCAGGTCTTCAAAGAGCTTGATAATAGCCAGAAACAACCTTCGGTCGCCTTGCCAGATGAAGACCCTGTCAAACACGGATATAATACCCGCCTGGAGAAGCAGCTGGAGCTCGCGCGACTGGTAACCGAGGAAAACCACCGGAATATCGGGATGGTTGCGTTTGACGGACCGGCAGAAGTTCACAAGATCCATGTCGCTGATCCTCTGCATGGAGATCACGAGATCAAACCGGTGGTCGCCCAACATGCGTAACGCCGCCTCACCAGAATGCACGCGGGTGATATGCGGCGCATAGTGCAGGTTCAGCTCGAGATACTCGTTGAAAATAGCTTCGGTCAGTTGCCCGTCTTCGACCAGAGTATAGAAATCGTACATACTGGACACGAGCAGAATGTTGTTGATCCGCTTTCGCATCAAGTCTTTGAAATCCAGCGCGCTGACGTGCTCGAATGTTTCCGCGATTCCTGATTGAGAAATCACTTCCCGAACTTCATCCCATTTGACTCTCTTTTTTTCGGGATCCGTGTATGGATAGCCTGTATTCATGGTGTTATCCGAAATGGCCTCATTAACATTGTTCATTCATCACGTCGTTGTTCACTTCCAACTTGCATTTATACGATGAGAGCTCCTTCGAGCTGAAGAAGGAACTGTTTCCGCTCGATACCGCCCGAGAAGCCCACCAGTTTTCCATTGTCACCGATAACCCTGTGGCAAGGGACAATGATAGGCACGGGATTCTGCCCGATGGCTCCACCCACCGCCCGCGTGGCCGTGGGATTCCCGACGATAAACGCAATCTGTTTGTACGATCGTGTTTCGCCGTACGGAATAGATCGCAAGGCGGTCCAGGTCTGAAGCTGGAAATCCGTACCGACCAGGTGAACGCGGACATTGAAACGGCGACGACGTTTTTCAAAGTAATCATGCAGTTCCCGGTGGACTTCGCGGTGGACGGCAGGTTCCGCGATAATGGAATACACCGGAAAGTGCTTTTCAATCCACTCCTGAACCCGCTCGAGATCCCCGGGATCTCCAAACGCAATCCGACAGATCCCTCGCGCAGTGCTCACGATGTGGAGGCTGCCGATAGGTGTCGGATACCGCGAAAGGTATATTTCCGTAGGCTTTGAACGTGTCATGTGCCACCGTCCTTCAATTCAATATACGCATTGCATGTGCGCGACGGAATGAAAAGAGCAAGTTTCACGCACGCCTTGTTCCGCCATGTTTTTCCTCGTCCCAACGGTAACCCTGGAATTAGAGAGCACCAAGAATATTGTTACATTCCCTTGACAAGCAACGACCCCGATGGATTCCCTTTCACGCATATTGATCATCCGTCTCAGTTCCCTGGGCGACATTATTCTTACAACACCGTTCATACGGGCCCTGAGGAAAAAATTTCCGTCCTCTGAAATCGGGTACGTTACAAGGGAACAATACGTCCCTCTCATCGCCCACCATCCGGATGTTGATCATGTCTATTTCCTTCGCCACGGCGACGGGTTCAGGGAACTCCGGGCTTTGGCAGAAAAACTTCGGGCCGCGAACTATGAACATGTGTTTGATCTGCACAATAACGTTCGGTCCCGGTTCCTGCGAACCCTGCTTGCCGTGCCTTCATCGAACATTTGCAAGGACAACCTGAAGAAATACATCCTGGTATCCTTTCACACGAACCTCTTCAAAGATATCGTGCCTGTACCCGAACGGTATGCCCGCACCGCCTCTGCTCTTGGAATCGTTCTCGACAAGGACGGACCCAGGGTTCACATTCCGACACACGTGACGAAGAGAGCCTTGAGCATTCTGGAAAGTCGGCAAAAGCACGACGCTGATCGAACCGTGGCGCTCTGCCCCGGCGCCCGGCATTTCACCAAGAAATGGCCCCTGGAGAAATGGATCGAACTGGCACGATCGCTTCTTGAAAAAGGGAATACACGGATATTTCTTTTTGGCAGCAAGGAGGAATCGGGATACTGCGATGAAATTCAACGGGTATTTCCGGACACTGTAACATCATTCTGCGGAGCTCTCAGTGTGCTGGAAACGGCGGCCTGCCTTGCCAACTGTGACGCGGCCGTAACCAACGACAGCGGACTGATGCACCTTGCCACCGCGGTTCAAGTTCCCGTCGTCGGTATCTTCGGGAGTACGGTTCGGGAATTCGGCTTTTTCCCGTATCAAAGCCGCGCTGTCGTCGTTGAGAACAACGACATTTCATGCCGCCCATGTACGCACATTGGCAGAGACCGGTGTCCCCGGCGGCATTTCGCTTGCCTTAACGATATCAATCCCAAAACCGTTGTCCAGGCGATTGACCGCCTCCTGGCCCCCGATTCACTCTGAGCGTTTCTT
>JALUUP010000328.1 GCA_027021285.1 Bacteroidota bacterium
GGCCGTGCTTCCCACCGGGGCCGGGAAATCCCTCTGCTACCAGCTTCCCGCCTTGATGCTGGAGGGACTGACCATCGTGGTCACGCCGCTGATTGCGTTGATGCAGGACCAGGTGCGCCAATTGAACCGCATCGGGATCGCAGCCACGTTCATCAACAGCATGCTCGACTTTCGCGACATCCAGACGCGATTGGAACAGGCACGCCGGGGAGCAATCCGGCTCCTGTACGTGGCGCCGGAGCGCTTCGAAAGCACGCAGTTTCTCCGGCAACTCGAGCACGTGCCCGTGCGTTTGTTCGTGGTTGATGAAGCGCATTGCATCAGCTCCTGGGGTCATGATTTTCGGCCCAGCTATCTCAAGCTGCCGAACGCTATCGATTTCTTTGGAAAACCGCCCGTTGGCGCATTCACCGCCACCGCGACTCCAGACGTGCGGAACGACATCGAGCGGCACCTTGGCCTGCGGGAACCGACCATCGTCATTCGCGGTTTCGATCGGCCTAACCTGACGTTCAAGGTGCAACGGGGCGGCAACAAGCGGGAAGCGCTGTTGAAGCTGTGTTCCCGGCATGTTCCCGCCATCGTGTACGCCGGTACCCGGAAAACGACCGAAGAACTGTCCGAGTATCTTCGCCGACACGGTATCTCCGCAGCCGCGTACCACGCCGGCAGGCAGGATGACGAACGCGCCCTCGTACAAAAAGACTTTCTCCACGACAAAGTCAGCGTCGTCTGTGCCACGACCGCCTTCGGCATGGGCATCGATAAACGGAACATCCGTCTCGTTATCCACTACGAAATGCCCGGCTCCATCGAGCAGTACTACCAGGAAGCGGGACGCGCCGGTCGGGACGGAGACCCTGCGCTCTGCGTGATGTTCTACTCGCCCCAGGATCGCCGGCTCCAGGAGTATTTCATCCAAAGCTCCTCCCCTTCGAAAGACCAGGTGAAAAGGGTTTACGCTTTTCTCCATGAGTATGCGGGCAATCCCGTCGGCCACGAATATCGTGATCTCCTGCCGTTGACAGCGGAAAGCATCGCCGCGAATTATGAAGATCTCAACCCCGTCCTTGTCAACGCGGCGCTCTCCCTGTTGGAAGAGGAAGGATATATTCGCCGGATCTCCGGTTCTTACACGGGCGCGACCGTCCGGTTCTTGTTCCGCCCGCAGGAAATGCGGGAATGGCTGACGAGGAATGCGCCCGAGGAACTTCAACCGGTCAGCATCGCGTTGCTCCGGGCGACAGGGGGCGAAGGTTTCTTCCACCCGGTCAGGATCAACCTGGCCGAAATGGCGGAAAACTCCTTTCTCCCGGAAGAGGTCGCGGTGATCGGGTTACGGGAGCTGGACAAGCTCGGCATCATCGAGTTTTCGCTGGGCTCGGCCGGGCAGGGTATCGCCTTGATCACGCCGCGCGTGCGCGCCAGCAGCTTGAAAATCCAGGCAACGCGCCTTTTGCAGGCCTCCCGGCGACAGTATTCCCGGCTGCATGCCATCGAACATTACTGTACGAGCCACCAGTGCCGGCGTAATCTCATCCTGGAGTATTTCCACGAAACCGGTATCTCGGGAACCTGCGGGCGGTGCGACAATTGCACGACCTCGGCGCGCCCGGTTGACGTCGTTGAGGAAATCCTCGAGCGCCACCAGTACCACATCTTGCACTGCGTGGCCGAACTGCAGGGGAAATTCGGCCGGACGACCTACGCCGACGTGCTTCGCGGTGCAAGCACAAAGCGCATTTCCAACTTTCGCCTGTACGAAGCAGCGTCCTTCGGAACCCTGCGGGACTATGACCGCCAGGCAATTCTCCAGGCCATCGACCACCTTATCGACTTCGGGCTCCTTGAACGCACGGAAACCGTGCGACCTTCCGTGTACCTGACCAGCGCGGGACGCGATGCGCTGGGAGTTGACGTAACGGCCCTGCCGCTTCCGCGACCTTCGGAAATAGGCGAACTGGCAGTGGCCGACCCGGAATTGTACGATGCCCTGCGAAAGACCAGGCGCAGCCTTGCCCAAAAACTGAACATCCCATCGCACAGCTTGTGTCCGGACGTCG
>JALUUP010000329.1 GCA_027021285.1 Bacteroidota bacterium
GGTCGGCGCATCAAACCACGCCATCCTCTCCGCCTTACGGTCTCTCCTTGACGGTGAGAGCGATGCCCTGGCCAATCTAGCCAACGTGGCGTCTCTTCTCTACCATGCCCTTCCCGATGTCAACTGGGTCGGATTTTACATACGTCGGGGAGATGAACTGGTACTGGGGCCTTTCATGGGCAAACCAGCCTGCGTTCGAATCGCCGTCGGCGCGGGCGTGTGCGGAAATGCCGTTCTGTCGAATACCCTTTTCTCGGTTCCGGACGTGCATCAATTTCCGGGTCACATCGCATGCGATCCCGAATCCCGTTCCGAGCTTGTTATCCCTATCAGGCGAGACGGAGGCGTTGTCGCGGTCATGGATATCGACAGCCCTGTCGTTGATAGGTTCAGTATTAACGAGGAAGAGCTCGTAACGGAAGTCGCCCGTATCTTGGAACGATACCCGATGGACTGGTCATCCGTGGGACTCCCGCAACCATGATTTTGCCCTTGCATTGTCAAGTCCCAGAATGTATCTTGATCATTGAACTGAATTTTCTCACCAGTGCCGCAGGTCTTCTATTGAAAGTTTGTTAAAGGTTGAAAACACATTCATCTATCTTGCATCGACTACCTTTAACTATCAATTACTGTGGCGCGTTCAAACAAAGAAATCAAGTTCTCCTCGGTCCCTTTCCTTTCATCCTTCAACAATTTCTCAAGTATTGCTAACGGCGGAAATTTGCTGCCTCCTTCAATGTTGAAATCATTGGGGCGGAGATTGAATTTCGGGATTACCGGACGCCAGACCGCACTTATCTTCAGCGCTCAGCTGCTGAATGCCGTCCTGGGACTTTTCATTGTCGGGATCCTTACCCGGCTGTTGAGTGTATCCGAATTCGGATTATTCTCCCTCGTTGTAAGCGTAATTATCTTTCTCTCTGTTTTTTTCGACTTCGGGCTCTCTTCAGCGGGAATGCGGTGGATGGCCCTGGCGAGATCAAAAGACCATGAACGAGTTCGTGCAGGAGTGGTGTTTACCGTTGCCGGGGTGCTGGGGTTGGCGTTCATGCTGGCTGTCGCTGTTGCCGGGCTTGTGATCCAGCCGTTCATCAAGGAAAGCGTTGTTTACGTCTTTCTCGTAACGGCGCCATTTGTGATTGCCATGCCTATGCAAGAAGCAGTAATTTCACAGGCACGTGGCAGCAACCGCATCAGGTTACTGGCTGCTTTCCTGATTCTTCCCAGGACCATCTTTCTGGTCGCCTTGTTTATCTATTTTTTTGTCGGCGGGTTGACACTTGAAGCCGCGTTAATTTTTCAATTTACATCAGTAGCCCTTTCCGTTAGCATTGCTGTGATGCTGTTTCGACCATCCTGGAAAGATGCACGCAAAGAATGGGCAGCATTAAAAAAAGAAATCGGGGAGTTTGGACGTCACGTGTATTATGGCCGCATTGTTGACGGGCTAACGAATGGCACCGACAAAATCCTATTGAGCTTTTTTCATGGTGTTATACCGGTTGGGTTTTATTCTATCTCCATAATGATAACCAATCCGATCGTCACGTTCTCCCAGGCTTTGTCAACCAGCGCTTTCAAGTCTTTCACGACACAGAGATCCATCCCAAAGAGAATCCTCTGGGGAAACACTTTTTGGTGCATCAGCAGCGCTCTCTTCGTTGTCATTATCGCAGGCGTCGTTATTCCGATTTTCTTTACCGACAAGTTCGAGCGTTCCATTCCACTCGTGCCTTACCTGGCGGCGGGCAGCGCTCTGGCGGGTTTGAATGCACCGTACCATGCGTTCCTTCTCGCTCATCGCCTGGGGAAACAAGTAAAAATCATGTCCTGGTGGACCTCCGGAACAAATGTAGCGCTTAATCTCATTCTCGTGCCCTTGTTGAGCGCCACGGGAGCTGGAATCGCCATGATATCGTCTTATGGATTGAATCTTGCAATGAATTTGTATTACTATCGTCAAGGGACCATCGAGACTCTTTTCAACATCAATGAGAAGAACAATGATTGATTCCATAGAATCAAAACGATACCACATCTCTCCTGCGGACTTGTCCGAGAGGATCAGTCCCGCCCGTCCAGCACACGCACGGCCTTTTTTGATCGATGTGTTGACATTGACGGTTATGTTTGTCGCTCTCTTGTTCGGATCGTTGCGGGCGCAAAATAACAACGTGCGTATCGTTAAATCGGACCAATACGGGCTTACCATTGAATTCCGTCCGCGACTTTCCTTGCAAAAGGTGTCAGCCGCAGGTAAAACATACACGAAGGTTGAGTTCGAAGACAACCTGTACATGTCGGAGGAATATGCCGGGGAGCCGGACTTGCGGTTCCTGCAAAAAGTCATCGCCCTTCCGGGACTCTCCGGTCACACGATCTCGGTGATCGATTCGAAATATCACGATGTGCAGAACATCCTCCTCATACCGGTTCCCGGAATGAAACGGGAAGGCGATGAATTCGTCCCCTCCTGGCACGAAGGTGAGAAGTACCGATCCTCCTCTTCCTTTCTCCCGGCGTCTGTAGCCGAGCTCCTTGATCCCGGACAGGCCGGGAATCTCTACATCGTCCAACTTCGACTGTATCCATACCAATGGAATGCATCGACGCGGTCGCTGCGGATTTACGACCGCATGGTCGTTCGTATCGATTTCGGATCGCCATCGGAACCGTTCGTAGGAACTCGCGACGGCGATCTGCCGCTCTTCCCCGCGCGAACATTACTTAATCCCAAACAGGCGAAAAAATGGATCATTTCAAGGAACAAGCGCCCGAAAGTCGGTGCGACGGCATCCATGGAAAGTGGAGACTGGTACCAACTCAGCATCAACGAGGACGGCGTATATAAACTGGACGCGAACTGGTTCTCGCAAAATGGTATTTCAATCACGGACATTGACCCACGCACAATCCAAGTATTTGGAAGCGGAGGCAAGGAATTGCCGGATAATATCAACCAGTCTCGTCCCAGCCCGTTGCAGGAAATCGCTATCGAGGTCATCGGTGAAGAAGACGGGCGTTTCGATCAGGGGGATTACGTGCTCTTTTACGGAAAAGGGTTGACCGGCTGGAATTATGATTCCGGAACCGGAAAGTACCGGCACTACATTCACCGGTTCGCAAAATCGAATTCATATCTGCTGACGTTTGGACAAACCCAAGGAAAACGTATCGAAGCTGTTCAAGGACCTTCCGATTCGAACCCGTACCGTCCGCCGTATTTCACGGGAATGGAATTCGACGAACAGGAAGCGGTAAATTTCTTTTATTCAGGCAGGCAGTGGTTTGGACCGAAAATTACGGCGGGCGGGACCCAGGTCATCACGCGGCTTCTGGAAGGCATCATTGACGGTCAACCGCTGGAATACCGGATGGTCCTGGTCGGCAGAGCCCAAGATCAAACAACCAACTCGTTCACTATTACGGACGGTAGTACAATGTTAGGGGTGGTTCCCATGCCTACCGTTGATCTCGGCACGGACCAGTCCGATATTGCCGCAATTTCTTCAGTGCAGACTTTTACGCGCAACGACGCACTTCCCGATAAACGATCGAACCTTCGTATCACGTATACAGCAAGCGACCCCGATCGAAACGAAGGCGGTCACGTTGACTGGGTGGAGTGGCACTATGCGCACGATTTTATAGCCCGGGGCGACATTCTGTCCTTTCCGGGCGCGGACACGACGGCAGTGGTCGAATATGTCATCAATAATTTTTCCAACAGCGATGTACGCGTGTACAACGTCACGGAGCACGCGGGCGTTCAACGCGTTTCCAACGCCGTTGTCAGTGGAGGAACGGTTCGTTTCCAGGAACAAGCCCGGCAAGGAAACCCATCCTGGTTTTTCGTAGTCGGTTCCTCGGCGTACATGGCTCCCGCCGCCGTCCAGAAGGTCGATAACTCGAACCTCCTCGGGGCTTCGGGGGCCGAGTACATCGTCATCGCACCCAAGGTCTTCTTCGAAGAAGCAAAACGCCTCGCCGATTACCGTGCGACAAGCGACGATCCGATTTCCAGTATGGCCGTCGAGCTTGAGTCCATCTATAATGAATTCAATGAAGGCCTTGCGGATCCGACCGCGATCCGTGATTTTCTCAGCTATGCGTTCGCGAACTGGCAGGTGCGGCCCCGGTACGTGTCTCTTCTTGGAGACGGACACTATGATTACCTTGGAAGAACAACGTCCGAACCGGTGCGGATACCGGTCTGGGAATCCGAGAATTCAACTCATTTGATATATTCCTATACTTCCGACGATTTCTTTGCGAAAATTGCCGGAGATGATCCTTACGTCGATGTGGCAATCGGTCGTATTACGGTGCAGACCGTCGATGAAGCGCGGGAGGCAGTCGATAAAATCATCCGGTATGAAACCAACCAGGATTTTTCACCGTGGCGAAGCCGTATCACGTTCGTCGCCGACGATGGATTGACTTCCAACGGAGATGACGGCGCATTGCATACCAGCCAGGCCGAGGATCTGTCGCATAACGTTCCCCCTGAATTCCTTCAGAACAAGATCTACATCGTAGATTACAACACGGTTATTTCCTCCCAGGGAAGGCGCAAACCCGACGCCAACAAGGCGATCATAGAAAGCATCAACAATGGCACCCTGATCATCAATTACACCGGACACGGAAGTGAAGAGGTCTGGGCTCACGAACGGGTATTCACAATCTCGGGAAGCCTTCCACAGCTTCACAACAAGAATCGGTTCACATTCCTTATTGCTGCCACGTGCACGTTCGGATTGTACGATCGCCCAGATAATCGCAGCGGCGCTGAAATCATGTTGATTGATCCCGATATGGGGTTGATCGGTGGCGTTTCTTCGCCCCGCGTTGTCTATTCGAACGAAAATTCTGTTTTCAACCAAATTTATCTTGAAAACCTTCTGGTGAATGGACGCGAGAGTAATGGACGCGCACGACGATCGGGTGATGCGCTTTTCGCTACAAAACAGGTGCTCGTAAACAGGGTCGGCTTTGAGAAATTCTACCATCTCGGGGACCCTGCCGTGCGACTTCTCATCCCACCATACCAGGCCACCATCGACCGCATGCTTGTCGATGGCGTCGAATTTGCCGACTCCGTTCAGATCAAGGCTCGCTCTCGGCTTACGATCGAAGCAAGCGTCCGCGATGCGCAGAACAACATACTCAGTGACTTTGAAGGTGAAGCGGAGACTTCACTCTTCGATGCCGATAGGGTCGTTCCCGTGGAAGAATGGGGAACCTTCCGCTACATTCTACCAGGCGGATTGCTCTACCGCGGTCTTTCGTCGATCAAACAAGGAAAATTCTCCGTCGATTTCATCGTTCCAAAAGACATCTCGTACTCCAACAGCAACGGGCGTCTTTCCATCTACTTCACCGACAAGAAAACCGACGGAATAGGGTTCAACAGAGACTTTATAGTCGGGGGAACCGATACCACAAGTCGAAACGACAACACCGGCCCCGATATTTTCATCTACCTGGACTCGAGAGATTTCCGCCCCGGTGACATGGTGAACGAAAACCCGCTCCTGATCGTTGACTTGTTCGATGATATTGGAATTAATACGACGGGTAATGGAATCGGTCACAGTATTGAAGCATGGCTGGACGACAGCGACAAGAGTATCATCCTCAATGATTACTATCGCGGGAAACTCGATTCATTCCAGGAGGGAACGGTGGAATACACCCTTTCCAATCTCACTCCGGGACGACATACCTTGCGGATACGTGCCTGGGATGTGGAAAACAACAGCGCATACGCGGAGGTTGACTTCCTGGTAGCCGAAAGCTCGAAATTGACGATCATGAACGTGTATAATTATCCCAATCCCATGAGCCAGGAAACATACTTCACGTTCAACCACAATCAGTCTGGTCCGATAGATGTCGAAATCAAGGTGTACACCGTAACCGGCCGTCTGATCCGTGTTATCCGACAACCCGCGATCGAGAAGAAATTTGTCACGATCCGGTGGAATGGCACGGATGCGGACGGGGATTTCGTCGCAAATGGCGTGTACTTCTACCGCCTGAAAGTCAGGGCCCTTGAGGAAGGGCGAACAATGGAAACTACAGGAAGATTGTCAATCATCCGTTGACCGTTCACGCCGAATGATACATGGATTCCGCCAGTGACACGTGAGCATCGAACGACCCCGATCCGGACACTTTCCACGGGAGATGAATTTCTCCTTTGATAATACAACAGAGATACCATAAATTTGAGTTTTGTTTCATTAAATACGACACCGATGGAGGACACCTCATGCAAAAAGCCCTGAATTCACGAGTGATCATGGTCATGATATGTTTCATACAATTTGCGATCACTATCGAGGGACAGGCCCAGATACAAAACACCGCCGTTCCGTTTCTTCTCATAGCGCCTAATGCACGGTCATCCGGCGTTGGAGAAACAGGCGTGGCCGTGGCGGACGACGCCAACGCCATGTTCTGGAACCCCGCCGGACTGGGATTCCAGGATGGCCAGGAAGTCAGCCTCAACCATACAAACTGGCTTCCCAAGTTCAACCAACCCGACTTGTACTACGAATACGGAGCGTACCGTATCCAGGTCGAGGATGTCGGGACGATCGGCGCGTCATTTACTTTCCTGAATCTCGGTGAATTTCAGCACACCCTGTCCACCGGGCCGGACGTCGTCGGCACGTTCCGGAGTTGGGAGATGGCCCTGGCGCTCGGATACGGTGCGATGGTTACCGATGACCTCGCATTCGGCATCAATGCCAAGTATATTCACAGCAACTTGTCCAACATTGGCGCTGGCCGGGAACAAGGTGAAGGTGTCGCGAGCGCCATCGCGGCCGACATCGGTCTCCTCTATCGCCCTGACCGGTTCGTGATCCCGTTCACCGAAGTTGATTTTGGAAATCGAATCGCTTTCGGCATGAACTTTTCCAACATTGGTCCACACGTGTTTTACGTGGACGAAAACCAAAAGGACCCAATGCCGGCAAACCTCCGTCTCGGCTTTGCGTTCGACGTTGTGAAAGAGGAATTCAACCGCATTACGTGGACGGTGGATGTAGCAAAACTGATGGTTAACAGGCAACCGTATGAACAAGGCGGGGAAGCCGATCCCCTGTATAAAGCTATTTTCACGACGTGGGACAAACCCATCGGTCAGATCATCCGGGAATTCACGTTCGCTACAGGCTTCGAGTACTGGTACTCGAACCTGGTCGCTCTCCGATTCGGGTATTACTACGAAGATCCCAGTATCGGGAACCGTAACTTCATTACTTACGGCGCGGGATTGCGATATGACATGTACGGCTTTGATTTCAGCTACATTTCTTCCGCGCCGGGAAGCACCGAACAGCATCCACTCGAAGGGACGTTGCGGTTTTCACTTCTTGTCGGTTGGGACAAAATCACCGGGAAAACGCCGGATGACAGCGGCGCCCCCGTTGACGATTCCTCGAACTGACCGGGTTGCGTCAACCTGATATGAAGAATTGGCTGACCGCCATTTGCTTTATCGGAATGCTCTGTGCGTCCGCTCATGCACAGAGCATTTCGTTTTCACACCCCTTGTCTCCAACAGGAACTGTTGTCTCCGGGGTTGGTATTCGTTCGTTACCGGATACGGTGCGTATTCTTGCCGTGATGGTGGAGTTCCAACAAGATGACGACAAGAGAACTACGGGAAAAGGCTTGTTCGGTACCGTCTATGACAACCTCCCCGTTGGTTCGGATATCATTGACCCATACCCCCACAACAGGCAATACTTCGAACATCACCTGACATTTCTCCGGAATTACGTTCGTAAGTGTTCCGGGGGCCGAACGTTCGTGGACTTTTTCGTCCTGGACAGCGTGTTACAAGTATCGAAGCAGATGCAAGCGTACAGCCCGATCAAGGATGAACCGCATAAACCTTTGGCCGACCTGGCCCGGGAAGCCTGGACACTTGCCGATTCGAAGTTTCCAGAGATCGATTTTGCCGATTATGATATGTTCGTGCTCTTCCATGCAGGCGTGGGGCGCGATATCGACATCTCCTCCATCATGGGATTCAATCCCACACCATTCGATCTTCCCTCGATATTCATCAATGAGAAAGCATTCCAGGAATTTTACGGCACGTCATTTAAAGGAATTCCGGTGGACGACGGCTCGTTTGTGATACAACACACCGCAATCATCCCTACGACGGAAAACAGAGTCGTGACATCCTTTGACGGCTCGAACGTTCTGCTCCAGTACACGATCAATGGCCTGCTGGCTGCAAGCTTCGGTAGTTGGGCTGGATTACCCGACTTGTACGACACGGGAACCGGCCGTTCCGGTATCGGCCGTTTCGGCCTGATGGACAGCCAGTCCATCTTTGCATTCGGCGGCATCTGCCCGCCTCAACCTTCCGCGTGGGAAAAAATCCAGCTTGGATGGGCGGCAAGCCGTTCTACTCCCCCCGGATCGAACGATATTTTCGTTACTGCGCACCGCACGGACCAGATCAGCACCCCCGACATCATCAAGATCGGGATTTCACCGGAAGAGTACTGGCTCCTGGAAAATCGACAGCGGGATCCCGGCGGTAACGGCCAAACCGTAACAATGATGTCGGGCGAGCGTGAAGTCACGATGACTTTCCCCAAGGACACTACCGGCTTCGCCAATGAAGACATCAATTCGCTCCGCGGCGTGATCATAGACGTGGAAGACATCGACTGGAGTCTGCCGGGGGGAACCGTCATCGGTGATAACAGCCAACGAGTAAGGGTCATGGGCGGTTTCCTGCTCTGGCATATCGACGAGCGTGTTATCGAAGCCAACCGTGAATCGAATACCGTAAACGCCGACCCTCGCCTGCGTGGCGTGGACCTGGAGCAAGCGGAAGGACCACAGGACATCGGCGAAGAACTGCGCACGATCTTTGGCACAACCGTCGGGGACGGAAGCCCCCTGGATTTCTGGTTCCGCGGAAACATTTCTCCCGTTTACAAGAACCGCTTCGACGCAACGTCCTATCCTTCGACACGATCAAATGATGGCTATGAAACCCATGTTGCCGTCACTTCATTCAGTGATCCTGGCGTCGTGATGTCCTGCCGCGTGCAAATCGGCGACGACATCATCGCGCCGGTCGAAGGCTGGCCGGTCCGGTTGAATACGGATAGCCTTACACCGCGCCGAATCGTGGCGGCAGACCTGGACAGCGACGGGCGAAAAGAGATCCTCGTTGCCATGCAGGCAACGGGCGAAAACACTTCGCGATCCGTTCAAACCTTCGTCTATGTTTTGACACAAGCTGGAAAGGGCTTCATAGCTCCAGGTAACGTCGAAGCAATCGCCGCCGATTCCTCCCGCTTCGTGGATGGACCGGTGGTGGCAGACCTCGACAACGACGGCCACGCCGAAATCGCCTTGCTCTTTTCAAAAGGGGACGGCGCAAGCGAGT
>JALUUP010000330.1 GCA_027021285.1 Bacteroidota bacterium
CACGGTAGAGTAATGCTGAATGAATTTTCGAATCGACGGATTAACAAAGATGGTTTTGTATTGCCTCGTGAGAAAGCCCACGTCATCCATGGGAAAAATGTTCACTAGCGTCCCGTTTCAAAACCGTTTCAAGGGGTTCCTGAACGAGCTATTTACTTAGGTAACCGCAGAGGGCACGAAGGGAAAACGTTTTAACGTTCAAACGTTCTAACCAAGTCTCCGTTCTACGGAAAATCAATGCGCTTCCAGCCAGTTCTCGCCGATCCCGACACTGACTTCGACGGGAACGGACAGAGGGATCGCGTTTTTCATAAGGTCGATGATAAACGGTTTCACTACATCCACTTCATTGCGCGGAGTGTCAAAGACCAACTCGTCGTGCACCTGGAGAATCATCTTCGTGCGCAGCGACTTTTCCTCCAGATGCCGGTGTATGTTGATCATGGCAATCTTGATCATGTCGGCGGCTGTTCCCTGGATGGGCATGTTGATGGCGGTGCGTTCGGCAAACTGGCGCACCGTGCGGTTCTTATTGTTGATGTCGGGAAGGTATCGACGCCGGCCCATGAGCGTCTGCACGTAGCCGTTTTCCCGGGCGAAAGCAAGCGTGGAGGCAATATACTCGTTCACCTTGGGGAAGCTCTCGAAATACCGGTCGATAATCGATTGGGCTTCCTGGTTTGATATGCCGAGTCTCCGGGCCAGGCCGTACGCGCTGATCCCGTAGAGGATGCCAAAGTTGACGGTCTTGGCGTACCTCCGCATTTCGTCATCCACGTCCTCGGGCGCGACCCCGTAAAGCCGGCAGGCGGTGCTGGCGTGGATATCCTCCCCTTTTCTGAAGGCTTCCAGCAGAGCTTCGTCACCGGAGAGTTCCGCCGCGATTCGCAGCTCGATTTGCGAATAGTCGGCGGAAAGAAGGACGTGGCTCTCGTCTCGGGGGACGAATGCCTTCCGGATTTCGCGTCCTGCCTCGGTGCGAATGGGAATGTTCTGGAGATTCGGGTCGCTGCTGGAAAGCCTGCCGGTGGACGCGATTGCCTGGTTGTAGGAAGTATGGACTCGTCCCGTGTTGGGATTGATGAGCCTGGGCAGCGTGTCGATGTACGTGGATTTGAGCTTGGTCATCTGGCGATAGACCAGGATGGCGTCGATAATGGGGTGCCGGCCCTGGAGCTGCTCGAGAACGGAAGCATCCGTCGAGTAACCTGTCTTGGTTTTCTTGACGGCGGGCAGCCCGAGCTCATCGAACAAGACCTTGCCCAGTTGCTGCGTCGAGGCGATGTTGAATTTCCTACCTGCAAGCGAAAAAATCTCCTGCTCCGTTTCCTTGATCCGCGCTTCCATGCCGGCCCGGATTTCATTCATGAGCGCCTCGTCGATGCGCACGCCTTCCGCTTCCATATCGGTCAGGACGTGGATGAGGGGAAACTCGATGTTTTCCAGGAGGGCCGACTGGTCGGTCTCCGCGAGTTTCTCTTTCAGCACCTGTTCAAGCCTGAGAGTAACGTCGGCGTCTTCGGCAGCATACTCCGCGACTTTTTCCACGGGTACCTGGTCCATGGTAATCCGCTTCTTACCGGCGCCGATCAATTCCTTGATCGAGATAGGTTTGTATCCCAGGTATTTTTCCGCCAGCGCGTCCATGTTGTGCTCGCCGCTCGGCGCAAGGATATAACTGGCAATCATCGTGTCGTACAGCGGCGAACGGGTTACGAGGCCGAGCCGGCGCATCACCAGCAAGTCGTACTTGATATTCTGCCCGATGATGGTCTTGGACGAATCGCGGAGGACGCTCAAAATCCCGGGAAGGATATCGTCGCTGCCGAGCGATCCGTTCCACGGAATGTACCAGGCGCTTCCGGGTTCCACCGCGAAACTCATGCCGACGAGCTCGCCGAGGTGCGGGTTCGTGCTGGTTGTTTCGGTGTCGAAGGAGAAGCGGGATGCCGTTTCGAGCGTTTGAAGAAGCTCTTCGAATTTCTCCGACGAATCGACGATGATGTATTCGTGGCGTATGGATGAAACGTCCTCGTGCGTTGCGAAGTCGAGTTGCGC
>JALUUP010000331.1 GCA_027021285.1 Bacteroidota bacterium
TGCGTGGACAGCAAAGACAGCAAGGAAGGAGCGCCCGTCTTCAATCGGACGGTTCCACTCCGGGATACATGGGCCAAGATCGAAAAGTCGACAGCGGGAAAACAGCCGCGCGGCGTGTAATCAGAACACCCACTTGACGGCGACGAATCCGAGAACAAGCAGGACGACGAAAGCGATGCTGAGCCGGTCGAAGTGTCTATCGATAAACACTTTAATGGGGGGGCCGAATTTCCAGATCAATCCGGCGACGATGAAAAAGCGCGCGGAGCGCCCGATGGCCGAGGCGAGGATGAACGGCAGGAACGCCATTTGCGTCGCGCCGGCGGCGATGGTCGCAACCTTGTATGGGATAGGCGTAAAAGCGGCGGCCGAAAGGAACCACACGCCAAGGGGGCCGCGGTACGCTTGCTCAACCTGTGTCCAGTACGATTGCGCTTGATAGAACTCGATGATTGACCGGCCGATTCCTTCCATCAACGCGTACCCGATGTAATACCCAAACATACCGCCAAGGATGGACCCGATGCTGCAGACAATGGCAAATTGCAGGGATCGCCGGGGCGTCGCCACGGCAAGCGCAATCAGCAAAACGTCCGGGGGGATGGGGAAGAACGACGATTCGGCAAAGGCGATGAGAAAGAGCGCCCACAGGGCGTACGGTTTGGCCGCAAACCCTTCGACCCATTCCTTCATGCGTTTCAGTATGTTAACGAGCCAGTTCATCAATCGAGTTATGTTCGTGTTCAACGCACGTAATCGATTAAGATATCGGTTTAGGGGTGCATTACCAAGAAAAGGTAAATGGGCGAAGGAACGGAATCTCGCTCAACCAATACGGCTGCGGCGAATCTCGTACATTGCCAGAGCGCCCGCCACCGAAGCATTGAGCGAGTTGATCTTGCCGAATTGCGGAATCCGCAGTACGACGTCGCACGCCTTCCGTATGACCGGCCGCATTCCCTTTCCTTCGCTCCCCACGACAAGGCAGATGTCCCTGTTGCCGTCGAAGCGAAAGAGATCCGTGTCGCCATCGCTGTCCGTACCAACGATCCATATTCCGGCATCCTTCAGCTTGTTCAAGGACTGTGCAAGATTCCCGACTCGCGCGAGGGCGACATGATGTACGGCTCCAGCTGATGTTTTGATCACTGTTTCGGTAATAGAGGCGCTGTTCCTGGCGGGAATGACAATACCGTGCACGCCTGCGGATTCCGCCGTTCTGATGAGTGCGCCGAGGTTGTGCGGATCCGTGATGCCGTCACATGCGAGCAGGAACGCGGGCTCATTGTGCGTGATGGCGGACATCAATTCGTCGAGATGGAGAATTCGAACATCTTCGACCAGCGCCGCTACTCCCTGGGTAGATTCTCCCGGCGCAAGGCGCGAAAATTTCTGTCGTGATAATTCAACGACGGGGATCCCCTCGATTCTTGCCATGTACCGAATCTGGTTTATGGCCGACCCGTGGCTGCCGAACTGGATAAAAATCTTTGTCGGTTTTTGTTCGGACTTGAGGGCTTCGAGCACCGGGTTTCTTCCTACGATATACATTCCAATCCCCTATCAATCATGCGATGTGAACAAGGGCATTGCGCCCCAGTGAAAAGGACATGAAACGGCGACGCAACGCGCCGTGTTCTTTCTTGCGCAGATGGGGATCCTCGCTTAGCAACACCCTGGCGTCCTCGCGCGCGAGGGAAATCAGAGGACCGTCGGTTACGAGGTTGAGAAGCCGAAACTGCGGGAAACCATGCTGCATCGTGCCCATGATGTCGCCGGGACCGCGTATTTCGAGGTCCACCTCGGCGATCTTGAAACCATCGCTGGTCGCGCACATCGTTTCCAGTCTCTTGCGAATCACGTGCATGCCGGAAATATCCGGCGTAGTGCCGGTTCCCCCGTAATACTTTTTCCTCTCCGTGACGAGGATGCAATACGACTGCTCCGCGCCTCGTCCCACGCGTCCGCGGAGTTGATGGAGCTGCGCAAGGCCGAAACGCTCCGCGTGTTCGATGATCATGACGGTGGCGTTGGGAACGTCGATCCCCACTTCGATG
>JALUUP010000332.1 GCA_027021285.1 Bacteroidota bacterium
CGACGACCTCGTACTGCGCCGAGAAGCGGATGTTTTTCAATAATCGAATCAATTGATCTCGAATGTCTTTGCCGTCACCCCTGGAAACGCTTTGCCTGCGCCTGAAAGAACTCGAGCGCAACCGCGGTGCGGGTCCCGGCTACCTCGTCCCCGGCCTGTGGACAGAGGATCCAAGCGGACAAAGCATTGTCGCAGTAAATCCGTTCCGGTTCTTCCGACAAAGCGTTGAAGCCATCCTGTCCGGCGAGGACCGCACGCCGGAACCGGGAACCGATGCCGGCGTGTGGAGCCGTGAAGCCGTGGTGTACAACATGTTCATCCGGCACACCGCCGCTTTCGATCACGATGGGGACGGGCGCGTTTCGGTGGCGGCGTCCCGCGACGGCTTGCGGGAAACCGGCACGTTCCTCAAAGCAATTGCGCTCCTGCCCTACGTTGCCCGCCTCAAGTGCGACACCATTCACCTTCTCCCCGTCGCTTCAATCGGCAGGGATGGCAGGAAAGGATCGCTGGGTTCGCCGTTCGCTGTCAGGAATCCGTACGTGCTGGAAGAGACCCTGGCCGAACCGGCGCTGGACCTGGACATCAACACACAATTCGCGGCGTTCGTGGAAGCGGCGCACCGCATGGGTATGCGCGTCGTACTCGAGTTCGTGCTGCGCACGGCGGCAAAAGATTCCGACTGGATTCCCGAGCACCCGGAATGGTTCTACTGGATACGCGACGACATCCCTGATCGCAGACCCTGCGAGAAGGATCCGAATAAATTCGGACCTCCTCTTTTTGACGAAATCGAAATCCGGCGCATTACGGAACGAGTTCTGAATCATGATTTTGACAACCTGCCGGCACCACCCCTTGTTTACCGGAATATGTTCGGACCAGTACCGGTCAAGGTGGAAAAAAGCGACGGGCGCTACATCGGGTACGGTCCCGAGGGGGAGCGCCTTCGCGTTCCCGGCGCGTTCGCCGACTGGCCGCCCATGGACGCGCAGCCGCCGTGGACCGACGTAACCTACCTGCGCCTTTACGATGCGCCCGGATTCAACTACATGGCATACAATACGCTGCGCATGTATGACAGAGAACTTGCCCGCGAGGAACACGTCGTGCAAGACCTGTGGGAAAAAATTCTCGGCATCATCCCGCACTACCAGAAGGCCTTCGCCATCGACGGAGTCATGATCGACATGGGGCACGCCATGCCCGGTCCCTTGAAAACACGGCTTGTCGAACTGACGCGGAGCGTCAACCCGTCTTTCGCTCTTTGGGAGGAGCATTTCGATCTGGCCGAACAAGCGCAATTGGAAGGAAGCAACCTTGCTGTCGGCAGCCTGTGGAAGGTCCAGCATTCCCCGCACGCGCTACGACGATTCCTGGAACTGCTTGCGGAGAGAGGAACGCCTTTGCCGTTCTTCGGCACGCCGGAAACTCACAATACACACCGGGCGGCTGCAAGAAGCGGCGGAATTCGATTTTCCCGATTGTGCTGGATCATGAACTGCTTCTTGCCCGGGGTCCCATTCATTCATCAAGGCTTTGAACTTGGAGCCACACTGCCGGTCAACACCGGTCTCGATTTCACCCCGGAAGAAATTCAAGCGTTTCCCGCCTCGAAGCTCCCTCTTTACAGTGAAGCGCAACTTCCCTGGGAATCCCGGGAGACGCTGTTGAAAACGATCCCTGAAATTCTCGACCTGAGGAAGATGTGGAACAATACAGTCCAGGACACATCACCACATAGCTTTGATATTCTCCAGACTTCTCACGAAAACCTGATCGCTTTTCTCCGCATCACAAAGGACCGGAAGAGGCATATCCTGGTAGCGTGTAATTTTAACTTCGATGATGTCGTGGAAGGCGAGGTGATTTTATCCGCCGGGACCGTTGGCGTAAAATCCTTGCTGACCGGGGAGATGTTGGCAACGAAAGATGGAACCCTGCGGTACGGCTTTCAACAGGGCGAAGGACTCATCTGCGAGTATTGATGGTCCTTCGCATGTATCCTGTTGCTCCCTTTTATAATTGTTTCTCCAAACGCCTGATGTTGCGCTG
>JALUUP010000333.1 GCA_027021285.1 Bacteroidota bacterium
GCTGATCGAAGCGTACCATCGGCAGGCAACGTTCCAGTTCGATGCGTGGCGAAGGGCGGAGGATCGCTTCTTCCGCACCGGGGACGTGCGGTTCGCCCGGATGGGGGCCTACATGAAACCCATGCAACATGCGCTGGATCACGTGACCGCCGAGATGGATTGGAAGCCGGAAGACATCGGGAAGGTGGTTCTCTACAGCCCGGACATCAAGAGCGGCTCCGGCTTCCTCAAGAAAAACGGGTTCGACCTGAAGACTCAGTACGCGGATTACGCCAGTCCCGTCGTGGGACTGACCGGCGCGGCTCACACGCCCCTGATGCTGTGTGCAGCCCTGGACCGGGCCAGGGAGCAGGAACGCGTTCTCGTTCTCGGTTACGGCGACGGGGCTGACGCCTTCGCGCTCCAGGTGCAATCCGCGCCGCCGCGCTCCTCCTTCAAGGACGCCGTTAAAAAGCAGTTCGAAATTTCGTACAACCACTACCTGCGCGTGCGCGGCCTGCTGCCCGGTGACGGCAGCAGCGATGCGGGATTCAGTTCCGAAATAATGGAAGAGAGAAACAAAAGTCTTTGGTACGGACTCCGGGCGAAGAAATGTCCATCGTGCGGGGGAGTCCTGACCCTGCCGTTGAGGCGGTGCCCGCATTGCGCGGATGAATCGGGGTTGATCGATTTTCCTTTGCAGCGGACGGGCACGGTATTTGCCGTCACCCACGAGTATTATTTTCCCACCCCGGAACCGCCGCTGGGAATGGCGGTGGTGAACCTGGACGGCGGCGGGCGCCTGACGCTCCAGGTGGCGGACGAGAACGAGTCCCTGGTCGTAGGCGACCGGGTGGAGCTGGTGTTTCGGCGCCTGCACGACGCGGGTCATAGGCCGAATTATTTCTGGAAGTGCCGGAAGTTGACCGGCGCGGAGGACGGAAATGGAGCGTGAATTAAAGGACAAGATTTGTATCATCGGCATCGGGTGGACCGCGTTCGGCGAGCACTTCGACAAGAGCTATGAAGACCTCGTGGCGGATGCGGGCTGGGCCGCCATCAATGACGCGGGCATTACACGGGACCAAATCGACGCTGCCTGGATAGGCACAGCGTTTCCGGATGCAGGCGTGTACAAGGGGCGATCGGGAATGGACCTGGCCGAACCGCTGGGTTTGTTCGACGTGCCGGTGGTGCGGGTGTCGAATTACTGCACCACGGGCGCCGAGGCCATACGGGCGGCGGTCAATTCGCTGCTCGCCGGGGAATCGTCCGTCGCCCTGGCGCTGGGCGTGGAGAAACTACGGGATCGCTCGCCGCAGGAAAGTATTGTCAAAATGATGGTGGAAATGGGACACCCGCTGTACCAGAAAGGCTTTACCGCGGCCGGAACGTTTGCCGCGTATGCCAGCAGGCAGTTCGTCCGCTACGGCGTGACCCGGGAAGACCTGGCGCGGGTCTCGGTCAAGAATCACGAGAACGCGACACTGAACCCCAAGGCCCACTTTCGCAAGGCCGTGTCCGGGGAACAGGTCCTGCGGTCGCCGATGGTGGCGGATCCGCTTACCGTCATGGATTCCTGCCCCACCACGGACGGGGCGGCGGCGGTGATCCTGGTACGGGCTGAAGATGTCGAAAAGTTCTCGGGTGTGCCGGTGTATTTGAAGGGCATGGGCATGGCGGTTTCGTCCGGCTGGGATCTTCCGTATTTCGATGATTCTTTTGACCTGACATCGTTCCGCGCCACGCGTGTGGCGGCGGAGAAAGCGTACCGCGAGGCGGGCATCACCAACCCGCGGCAGCAGCTCGACCTGGCCGAAGTGCATGACTGCTTTTCCATCGTGGAGCTTCTCACGTACGAAGACCTGGGATTGTGCGAAGAGGGCGAAGCGAAGGAGCTTATCCGCTCGGGGGTTACGCGGCGGGACGGTGAAATTCCCGTGAACGTCAGCGGGGGGCTGTTGTCCTGCGGCCATCCCGTGGGAGCCACCGGCGTGCGCATGGTGTGCGAGATCGTGGAGCACCTGCGTGGAACGGCGGGCGAGCGCCAGGTGCCGGGAGCG
>JALUUP010000334.1 GCA_027021285.1 Bacteroidota bacterium
AGATGCGCCCCAACTCCATCTGCGCGCGCAGGTTTTCCTCGCTTCCGGGATACTCCTGCAGGATGGATCGCAGGACGGTGGTCGCGCTTTCCGAATCGCCTGCCTTGAGATAGTAGCGGGCGGCTTTCAACAGGGCCTTGGGCGCCAACCGGCTGCGGGGATGGAACGTCTTCAGCCTTGCAAACGCGGAGGCGGCTTCCCTGAATCGCCGCTGGCGCGCGTTGGAGAGGGCCACGTTCCACCACGCTTCGGGCGCGCGGCTATGCCCCGGGTACGTGAGCGCGAACTGCTGGAAAGTTTCGCGCGCCTTGTCGTAGAGCCCGGTTTTCAGGTACACGAGGCCCAGCGTAAAGCGCGCCTCCGGAATCTGGTCGCTGGCGGGATAGCGCTCGATAAAGCTCTGGAGCTGCTCCTGCGCAAGGTCGTACATTCCCTGCTTGTAGAGGTCCACGGCCAGCTTGAAATCCGCGTTCTCCTTGATGTCCTGCGCCGCGCCCACGTGCCAGCAGACAAGCGCCGCCAGGATGATAACAGTGCTACGAAGGGTGGTATGCATGATCGGTCGGGTATTCATGGTCAACAGAGCTACAGGAACATACAAGAACGTCCGCCGAATCGCAAGGTATGGCATTTGCACCGCGCGTCCAGTATTTTGTTCGGGAAAGAAATCGCCCGCGAACAACGGCCAAGGAAAAACATGGATCCCCTGCGAAGAATGCACACCGCCGAACACATTCTCACCCGTGTCATGAAAAACGACTTCGGCGCGAACCGGAACGTGGAGATGCACCTGGGCGCGAAGAAATCCAAGTGCGACTACGACGTGAAGGCTCCCCTGACCGAAGACGACGTGAAAGCAATCGAGGAAAAAGTCAACGACGTCATCCGGCAGGGTCTTCCCGTGAACGCGTACGCGCTGCGGCGGGACGAGGCGGAGGAATTCGACACGTGGAAGGTGCCTCCCGGCCAGTCCGAAATCCGCATCGTCGCCATCGGGGATTTCGACTCCTGCCCGTGCAGCGGCGACCACGTGGACAACACCGCCCGCGTCGGCACGTTCTTCATCTCCTCGTTCGATCTCAAACCCGACGGCCTGGTGAGAATCCGGTTCAAACTGAAGGAACCGAACCCGGCGAATCCGAAAAATGAACATCACCACGACAATCATAAATCCCCGCCAGCCTCATGAACATTGCCCTCGTACAACAATCCGCATCACCGGACAGGGATTTGAACCGGCGGAACGGCCTGGAGGCTGTGCGCCGCGCAGCGGAACGCGGCGCCGCGCTTGTCTGCTTCGCCGAGCTGGCCTTCGATCCGTTCTACCCGCAGCGGCCAGCCACGGCGGAGGTGCGCTCGCTCGCCGAAACGATTCCGGGACCAACGACCGACGTGTTTTCCCGGCTGGCAAGGGAGCTGGGCGTGGTCATCGTGCTGAACCTGTTCGAACGGGACGGGACAGAGACCTTCGACTCCTCGCCGGTCATCGATGCCGACGGAACCATCCTCGGCGTGACGCGCATGGTCCACATCACGGAATACGAGTGTTTCCACGAGCGCGGCTACTACACGCCCGGCGACAGGGGAGCCCCGGTGTACGAAACCGCGGCGGGAAGGATTGGTGTCGCGATCTGCTACGACAGGCATTACCCGGAATACATGCGGGCGCTGGCCCTGAACGGGGCGGAACTGGCGGTGGTTCCACAGGCGGGCGCGGTAGCTGAATGGCCCGACGGTCTCTACGAGGCCGAGATGCGCGTGGCGGCGTTTCAAAACGGGTACTACGTCGCTCTCTGCAACCGCGTGGGCAAGGAGGAACGCCTGACATTTGCCGGCGAGTCCTTCGTCTGCAATCCTGCCGGCGAAATCATCTGCCGGGCGGGAGCGGGAACGGAGGAAGTTCTCTGTTGCGACGTTGATCTTGAGCTCGTCCGCGACTCGCACGCGCGCCGTCTCTTTCTGCGCGACCGCCGCCCGGAGCTGTACCCAGGCTGGTTATAGGACTTCCGCAGCCAGACACCGACAAACCCGGACG
>JALUUP010000335.1 GCA_027021285.1 Bacteroidota bacterium
TACTTGCGATTCTTTCCAGACGCCAGCGGCTCGTTCAGGATCGATATCGATCAGCGAACGATGCGGACGCCGTGGTTTGGAATCGAGCGTTTCTTCGGTCCCACGACGGAGGCGAGGCCCCCGAAATCCCCGGCGGCGTTCGACGTCGCGCTGTTTCCAAACCCCGTCGGCGCGGGCAGCCTGAACGTTCGCGTCGATGTGCCCGCCGCATCCCGGTTGACGATCGAGGTGTTCGACATCCTGGGGAGAAAGCTTCGCTCCTTCGACGCGAACCTGGCGCCGGGAACCCGGACGCTGTCCATCCCGGTCGCGGGACTGAAACCCGGGACGTACATGCTCGCGGTAAGAACGCGGGACGGTATGAAAGCGAGAATGTTTACCGTCAGTCGTTCCGCCGCGTCTTTTCGCAAGCCATAGACAACGCAAGCCCTGTTCAACCACGTGAGGTTACCATGAAATCCCCGCTTTTCACCGTGCCTGCGCTGGCAGCATTTCTCTTCCTCTTCACGGCATTTTCTCCCGTATCGTTTCAATCCGGGAACCCGGACAAACCGGAGAAAAGCGATCCCTTCTCATCGAGCACGTTTTCAGGGCTGAAGTTCCGGAGTATCGGTCCGGCCCTGACCTCGGGCCGTATCGCCGACATCGCGGTACGCCCCGACGAACCTTCGATGTACTACGTGGCCGCGGCCTCCGGTGGAGTTTGGAAAACCACGAACGCGGGAACGACCTGGACGCCGGTGTTCGACAAGCAGTCTTCGTACTCCATCGGCTGCGTGGCCATCGATCCGAACAATCCTCACGTGGTCTGGGTCGGTACCGGCGAGAACAACAGCCAGCGCAGCGTTTCCTATGGCGACGGCGTGTACAAGTCGGAGGACGGGGGCAAGACGTGGAAGAAGACGGGGTTGGCGCGGTCGGAGCACATCGGCAAAATCCTCATCGACCCCCGCAACTCGAACGTCGTGTACGTGGCAGCCCAGGGCCCGCTCTGGGGTCCCGGGGGCGACCGGGGACTGTACAAGACCACGGACGGAGGCGTGACCTGGAAAGCCGTGCTGAGCATCAGCAAGAACACCGGCGTGACAGACGTCGTGATGGATCCGCGGGATCCCGACGTGCTGTACACCGCTTCATACCAGCGTCGTCGCCACGTGTGGACGCTGATCAACGGAGGACCGGAGTCGGCGATCTACAAGACCACGGACGGGGGCGCCACCTGGAACAAACTGACCTCGGGCCTCCCCTCGGTGGATATGGGCCGCATCGGTCTCGCCGTCTCCCCGGCCGAGCCGGACGTCGTGTACGCCATCGTGGAAGCCGCGGAGGGCAAGGGCGGTTTCTTCCGCTCCACCGACCGCGGTGCATCCTGGCAGAAGCGCAGCAGCTACGTGGCCCGCAGTCCGCAGTACTACATGGAGCTCGTTTGCGATCCGTACGACGTGGACCGCGTGTACTCGCTGGACACGTACACCAAGGTGACCGAGGACGGCGGCAAGACGTTTCGCAACCTCGGCAACAAGAACCGCCACGTGGACGACCACGCCATGTGGATCGATCCGGACGATACCGGCCACCTGCTTATCGCCGGGGACGGTGGCGTGTACGAGACATTCGACAGCGGCGCCACGTGGAACTTCAAGGCCAACTTGCCCGTCACACAATTCTACCGGGTTGCGCTGGACAACGCCCTGCCATTCTACAACGTGTACGGCGGGACACAGGACAACTACAGCATGGGCGGGCCTTCCCGCACCATCAAGTCCGACGGGATCATGAACGAGGACTGGTTTTTCACCAACACGGGGGACGGGTTCGAAACACAGGTCGATCCCGAAGATCCGAACATCATCTACGCGCAGTCCCAATACGGCGGGCTGGTGCGGTTCGACAAGAAGAGCGGCGAGCGCATATCCATCAAGCCGTTGCCCGGCGAGAACGAGGAGCCGTACCGGTGGAACTGGGATTCTCCCCTGATCATCAGCCCGCACGCGCATACGCGGCTATACTTCGCCGCCAACAA
>JALUUP010000336.1 GCA_027021285.1 Bacteroidota bacterium
AACAACGGCATCACAACCAGTTCCGAAGGTCCCCGGTTGTAGCCGTTCAAAAAACGCGTAAAGAGGATGCGCTTCCCGTCGGGAGAAAAAGCGGGGTTCTGGCAGCTCGTGTCGCCGCCGGAAACCGTCAGGCGAAACGCGCCGTCGAAGCGATGGACAACGGGGCGCCCGCCTTCGGTAGTACCCTGACCCCGCGCGGCGCCAAGGAACAGCGGCGCCAGCAACATCACAAGCACGCATCGAAACCCTGCCTTACACATCGCACACTCCCAAAATGAAAAAAGCGGTTACCTATCCCGCCGTGAATCTATGTATTCACATGCTGCAAACCAAGGCCCCTCACCCGCGCCCCGCCACCCTTCGACTCCGCTCACCCTTCGACTTCGCTCAGGGTGACGGGGAAGGAGAGGGGATGTTATCAGGGTACTCGACGAAAGAAAAAACCCCCGGCGATTTCCACCGGAGGTTCGTGTCGGGGAGGCGAGATTTGAACTCGCGACCTCCTGCTCCCAAAGCAGGCGCGCTAACCGGGCTACGCTACTCCCCGATAGAGGTCAACATTAAAGATAGTGAGATTTCGGCACTCTTCAAACGGGAGAAATTGGCGGATTTGCGAATTAACGGATTGGCGAATCAGACCACGGACGACAGACCACGATAGAGCGATGCTGAATGTTTTTTCGAATTCCTGGATTCCCGCTTTCGCGGGAATGACAGAAAATGGGTCTATCCTTTATTGGCCTGAAGCCATCCCCTCAGCCCACGGAAGAGAGACCTCGCGTGCAAGGCCCTGGGTCATTCCCGCCCCAATGGGACCACTTCACGGCGAAAGCGGGAAACAACGAACTCACCCGTCCGCCGTAGCCCTGGCATACCAGGAAAGGAAAACGTTAAAACGTTGGAACGTTCGAACGTTTTAACGTTCAACCTACCCAAGAAACACAAATTTCAAATCTCAAATTTCAATTTTCAAATCCTTCTCTTTTCGCTCTTTGCGGTTCATAAACATCTCTGGATTCCCGCTTCCGCGGGAATGACGCGGATATATGAATGGGGGAATAAATATTAATTGTGTTGAAAAAATGAAAATAATTCGCTTTTACCCTTGACTCTGTAGTATGGTACGGGCCTTATATTAGTAACAGCAAAGAGAGCGGAGGCCACGAATGACATCAATGACAATCGGAAAAATCGCCCGGCTCGCGGGAGTCGGCATCGAAACCATCCGTTTCTACGAGCGCACGGGACTGATTGACGAACCGCCGCGACGCGAGTCGGGATACCGGCAGTACCCGGAAGAAACCGTTGCGCGGCTTCGCTTCATCAAGCGGGCCAAGGAGCTTGGGTTTACGCTCAGGGAGATCAAGGAACTCCTCGAACTTCGAATAGATCCGAACACGACTTGTGAAGACATCCGTCACAGGGCCGAGGCGAAAATCAGCGACATCGAGGAAAAGATCCGGACGCTGGAGAGAATGAAAGAGGCCCTCATGAAGTTTACCCTGGCATGCAACGGGCGCGGTCCGATCAGCGAGTGCCCGATCCTTGAAGCAATGGAGGATGAAAACAATGATGCCTCCGTCGATGCAGACGGAGACACTAACACATAATGGAGGTGATATTATGAGCACCAAGCGCAAAATCGAAGTTTTCGTCGCGGGATGCCCTGCGTGCGATGAAACCGTTCAACTGGTCGACAACGTGGCATGCCCTTCGTGCGAGGTCAGCGTGCTGGACATGAATGACAAGGAAGTCTCAAAGCGGGCGAAAGACCTGGGGATCCGTTCGGTTCCGGCGGTCGTGATCGACGGCAAGCTCGCCGATTGCTGCAGCGGCCGCGGACCGGATGAAGGGACGCTCCGCTCGGCCGGGTTAGGCCGGCCCTGAATTGACTTCATACCGCCTCAGACGCGCGCCGGGATCGAGTCAGGAATCAATGGCGTGATGCCGGTGCGCTTGGTGGTGGAGGATTCTCAATGCTGGATCATTTTCGAATCGATGAAAACGTTGGAAGGTTGGAAC
>JALUUP010000337.1 GCA_027021285.1 Bacteroidota bacterium
CTCGGCCCCTTCGACCGCACCAGGCTGAACGCGCTGTATCCACCCGGCAACGGGGAAGAGGAGAAGACGCCGGAAACGGAGCCCGGAGAAATCATAGCGAACGAGGTGCATCATGGCTGATAAATTCAAGCTAGCATTGTACTGGGCTGCCAGCTGCGGCGGCTGCGAAATCGCCATACTCGACACCGAGGAAAAAATCCTCGATATCGACGCCAACTTCGATATCGTGTTCTGGCCCGTGGCGGTCGATTTCAAAGTCAAGGACGTCGAAGCCCTTCCCGACAAGTCCGTCACCATCTGTCTCTTTAACGGCGGAATTCGAAACAACGAAAATGAGGAAATGGCGAAACTGTTGCGAAAGAAATCCGTGGTCATGGTAGCGTTCGGTTCGTGCGCCCAGGAAGGATGCATTCCGGGCCTTGCCAACCTGTATCCCCGGGAAAGTATTTTCGACTACGTCTATCGCCAGTCACCTTCCGTGGACAACCCGGACGGTGTGCTGCCGCGTCCGGAATCCCGCGTCAACGGCTACGAGATGACCCTGCCCGTGTTCTACGAGCGCCTGCGTCCCCTTCATCACGTGGTGGACGTGGATTACACCATCCCCGGCTGTCCGCCGCAATCCGACCAGGTCGGAGCCGTGATCACCACCCTCATCGACATCCTGGCCAACGGGAAGGAGCTTCCCCCGAAAGGAACCGTCCTCGGCGCGGGAGACAAGACCTGCTGCGAGGAATGCCTGCGGGAACGCGAAGAGAAGAAAATCGACCGGTTCTACCGCCCGCACGAAATCATCGCCGACCCGGATAAATGCCTTCTCGACCAGGGTGTGTTCTGCATGGGTCCGGCCACCCGCTCCGGCTGCGGCGGCAAGTGCGTGAACGCGGGAATCCCGTGTCGAGGATGCTACGGTCCCCCGCCAAACGCGGACGACCCGGGCGCCCGCATCATCGCGGCGATCTCTTCCGTTCTCGACGCCGAAACCGAGGAAGACGTCAACCGGATTCTCGACACCCTCGCCGATCCTGTCGGGACGATCTATCGATTCGGCCTGGCGGATTCCATCATACCGGTTTCACTCGACTTCAACCACAAGGGCGACGAATAAGGAGCGAACCATGAGGCAGATTACCATAGATCCCATCACCCGACTGGAAGGCCACGGAAAAATCAACCTCTTCCTCAACGATGAAGGAAACCTGGCCGACGCGTTCCTGCAAATTCCCGAGCTGCGCGGGTTCGAAAAATTCTGCCAGGGAAGGCCGGTCGAGGAACTTCCGCGCATCACTACCCGCCTTTGCGGCGTGTGTCCGGAGGCGCACCACATGGCTTCGGCCAAGGCCTGCGACGCCGTGTACCACGTGGAGATACCACGGGTGGCGAAACTGCTGCGCGAGTTGCTGTACTCGACGTTCTTTGCCGCCGATCATACCGTGCATTTCTACGTACTTGGCGCGCCGGACTTCGTTCTCGGTCCCGACGCCCCGCCCGCGGAACGGAATATCCTCGGTCTCATTCACAAGGTCGGACTCGACGCGGGCAAGCGTGTCATCAGGCACCGGGCCCAGTGCCAGGAGTTGATCCAGTACCTGGGAGGAAAGAAAATCCACCAGGTGACGGCTATTCCCGGCGGCATCACGACGCGGTTGAAATCGGAGGATCTGGACAAGTTTCTCGCTTACGCGGAGGACTTTATCGAGTTCGGAAAGTTTACATTGAAGGTCCTGGAGGACGTGGTCCTCGCCAATCCCGCTTACGTGGACATGATTACATCCGACGCCTACACTCACGCCACCTACTACATGGGAATGGTGGATCAAAACAACAAGGTTAACTTTTACGACGGTCTCATTCGTGTCGTGGATCCGGAAGGGAAGGAACTGGTCAAGTTCAAACCGGAAGAATACCTCGACAATATCGCCGAACACGTAGTAGATTGGAGCTACCTGAAGTTCCCGTACCTGAAGAAAGTCGGTTGGAAGGGTTTCGTTGACGGAAAGGAATCCGGTGTGTACCGCGCA
>JALUUP010000338.1 GCA_027021285.1 Bacteroidota bacterium
CCCTGGTCCTTCATCCGGATGGATTTCTCTTCGCGGGGACGGACGGAAGCGGGATATTCAAGACACGCAGAGTGTCCACGGGTGTCGAAGGACGAAGCATCGGAGAGACGGGCTCCTTTGTCCTTGAACAGAATTACCCAAACCCCGTCTCCATTTCCCGCGACGGCCTGACCACGATTCCACTTGCCACCGCGCCGGGAGCCTTGCGTGCACGACTCGTCGTGTATGATCTCTTGGGCCGGGTTATTCGAACAGTCAGGGCCGACAGAAGGGATGCCGTCGAGCTCGATGTCCGCGGTATGTCTCCCGGGATGTACATGTACCGGTTGTTCGCCGGAAGAGAATCCCGGACGAAGGTATTCAGTGTTATCGAGTAGGCAAGGAAACAGCATCGTTCACCGTTGCTGTCGATCATCCGCGGCCTCACATGTTGTCGAGCATGTGGGGTCGTGTCTTTTTACGGGCAGTGCGTTAGGATTAAAACCGGATTGAAAGAGTGATTCCGCCCAAAGGCTGAAACCGGATGTTGGCTGTGACGGTATCGCTGACGTCGAAATCGTACAGGTGAGCATCCACCACGGCATCAGCGACCTGGAGAATGTAAAAAATGCCGAGCCACCATATGTAAGTGTCGCGCTGATCCCGGTAGAATTCCCGCAATTGCTTGAGACGAAGATCGCCGCTCGGATTCGTTTCCGTAATGGTGGAGGCGTATCGGTCGCGGTAACTCGCGAAGTCCCGTTGGTTTACGACGATATTGTACACGAAGTACCCGGCGATGCCGAAAACGACGGGGATTTTCCAATATGATTCGTTATAGAACTGTCCCAAACCCGGTAGGGCTGCGGAAAGGAGAGCCGCCGTCAGGGGCGATTTGGTTCGTACAAAAGGAGGCGTCGTCGTTGTATCCTGAGCCGTGATGATACCGTTTTCCAGTGAATCCGTGTGCGCTGGCAGGTCTTGTCCCTTGACGAGCAAGGGCAGAAAAATCAGGAGCGCTGAAATCAAGGCGATGAATTTCATGGTGAAAACTTACAACCCGGTGGCGCCAAATCCAATCCGATTGCATTTCCACCTTGTCTTGAGTAGCTTGCACGGAAGAAATGCGGGATAAAACCGTGAATATCGTTGTGAAGCACATCCCTGGGCGACCGCATGGCTAAGTTGCGGGTCGGGATACTGTTCGGCGGCAGATCGGGCGAGCACGAGGTCTCCCTCGTTTCCGCCGCATCCGTCATCGAGGCGCTCGATCCTGAAAAATACGAGATCATCCCGATCGGCATTACCAGAAGCGGACGCTGGCTGGCCGGACCCGGGGCATACGAGGCTGTGATGGAAGACGGCAATACACGGCTTGACCTGGAGCGGTATATCCTGCCGGAAGCGGGGAAGAACGAATTGACGGCACCACGGCCGTTCGTGAAGCCGCTCCCGGTTGACGTGATATTTCCCGTGCTGCACGGACCGTTTGGTGAAGACGGGACGATCCAGGGGGTACTGGAGCTTGCGGACATTCCGTACGTGGGCGCCGGAGTGCTCGGATCCGCCGTGGGAATGGATAAGGATGTCCACAAGCGTCTCCTGCGCGACGCCGGAATTCCGGTGGTTCCATTCCTTGCCGTACGGGCCGGCAGTGCGGAAAAGAATATTGCGTCCGTGCTTGCATCCATCGAAGACAGTATCGGGTTTCCGTGTTTCGTCAAGCCGGCGAACCTCGGTTCCAGCGTAGGAATCAGCAAAGTCCGGACGCGTGACGGGCTGAAGCCCGCACTGGGGCACGCGTTCGAGTTTGATGCGAAGATTATTATCGAGAAAGCTGTCCCTGACGCCCGGGAAATCGAATGCGCGGTGCTGGGTAGCGAAAATCCGTTGCCTTCAATACCCGGCGAAGTGATTGCTTCCAACGAATTCTACGACTACGATGCAAAATACGTGGACGGGAAGTCGGAATTGAAAATCCCCGCCCCCCTCGACGACGACACGACACAGCACGTGCGCGGTTTGGCCGTAGACGTCTTTA
>JALUUP010000339.1 GCA_027021285.1 Bacteroidota bacterium
GCCACCAGTCGCGGCATTTCCTTGCGATCTTTTCCGTTAATGGCGTACACCTGGTTGATGCGTTCGATCTTGCCCGTACGGCGGTTGACCAACTCCAGACCCGATGTAATCATGCCGCTGTACACGCGGAAGAAGCTCATCTCGCCCACGTGCAGTTCGGTGGCCGTTTTATAGACGAACAGGACCGGTTCCTTATCCGCCTTCGGTTCAATCACGACTTCTTCGCCCGTATCCGGGTTGCGGCCGACAGCGCTTCCATGCTCGAGCGGCGTGGGCCCGAAATTAGTGATGAACTCCAGTATCCGGCTGACACCACGATTATGAAGAGAAGAGCAACAGAATACCGGAAATATCTGTCGATGCTGCATGGAATACCGGAATCCACGACGCAGGTCTTCCTCGGGCAGCGTCCCGTGCTCGAAAAACAGGTTCATGAGTTCTTCACTCGATTCGGCGACCTTTTCCACAAGCTCCTCGTGCCGCGCGTTTGCTTCATCGAGATGTTCCGGCGGGATGTCGGTTTCGGTGTATTTCCCGTCGCCGGTTTTTGAAAACGTCAGCAATTTCATGCGTATCAGGTCAATGACCCGGTCGAAATTCTCTCCCTTGTTGAGGGGTATCTGGGCGGCAACGACATCGTTTCCGAAAGCTGATTTTGCGGCATCAACCACGGCATTGAAATCGGCGTTCGTGTGATCCATTTTGTTCACGACGAAAAAGAGCGGCGTTTTATACCTCGCGGCATTTTTCCATACCAGCTCGGAACCCACTTCCACGCCTTCGAACGCTTTCAGTACGAGCAGGGCGGCATCCGCTACTCGCAACGCGGAGGTCACCTCACCCACGAAATCCGGAAATCCCGGTGTATCGATAAAATTCAGTTTCGTATCGCGATATTCACAACTCAGCAAGGTGCTGTTAATACTGATTTGCCTGCTTATCTCGTCAGGATGATAATCAGAGATGGTCGTCCCGTCTTCGATGCGACCGATACGATTCGTCACGCCCGTGTCGAACATGGCGGCTTCCACGAAGATGGTCTTTCCGGAGTCGCTATGCCCGATTACGGCGATGTTTCGGATGTTTTCGGCTGAATACTCTTTCAAAAAATCCTCCTGTCAGAACGGTAGACATGAAAAATCTCATCAAAGAAAGCTAATCCTTCATGAGTTTATATCCAAGCGCACCCGCTTTCGAAACAAGGAGTATTTTCGTGCCCTACCTTATAAACCGCCCCGCTCCAGTTGGATTTACTCCCCACCTTTGATATCTTTTGCCGATAGATCAAACGGGAATATGTACGTAGAAATCATTTCAATTGGAGACGAACTGCTGAACGGGCAGGTTGTCAATACGAACGCCGCCTGGCTGGGCCAACAACTCAACGCCGCCGGTTTCCCGGTTTCGCGGATCACAACGGTTCCCGACGTGGTGCAGGAAATCGTGAACGCCCTCGAAGAAGCGAGAAAACGCGCCGATATCACCATCGCGACGGGAGGGCTCGGTTCGACACCTGATGACGTCAGCCTGACCGCAGCCATGCGTTTTTTCCAAACGAATCTCCACGAGGATCCGCATATTGCCGCCGACATCCTCGCCTTTTTTACAAATCTCGGAAGGAACCCGGACCCCGATCATCTCGCCCGAGCCTTGGTTCCGGATAATTGTATCCCCTTGCGCAATGTCAACGGTCTTGTCCCGGGCTTGTTTTTTCCGGAAAATGAAAAAATCACTGCCTTCCTTCCAGGTGTTCCATACGAGATGGAACCGATGTTCAACGAGCAGTTGCTTCCGCGCTTGTTGCCCATGCTGAAAACTCGCGTCCAGACGAGAACCCTTGTTACGACCGGCCTGCCGGAATCACGAATCGACGTATATACCAAGGACATCCAGGAGGAATTCCCCGAAGTTCGGTTCGCGTTCCTGCCGGCCACAACCGGCGTACGCATCCGCATCACGAGCCCGCCGACGACCGCTAACAGTGACGTCTCTCTTCTCGACCGTTGC
>JALUUP010000340.1 GCA_027021285.1 Bacteroidota bacterium
ACATTGGTATTTTTTTACGGTTTTTCAGTACGGAGTTCCTGAAATCCTGGTAGCCCGGGGAACGCCAAAGATCGTGGAACGCATCCTTTTCCAGGGAACCGGGAGAATACGCGGCATCCTTGTCGAAACAGCAGGGGACAATTCTCCCATCCCAGGTGATGACGCACTGATCCCACAGCCTTCCGCAGTAATTATGCAGGGTCGACCGCGTGCGCAAGGTCCCGTTCGTTCGTTCATAGCGCGTGTAGTTCGGGTTCTCAGGGAGGAATGCCGTCGCGTTTTCAAGAGAGGAGACCTGCATGGTTTTCAAGACCGCAGTGGCGCCGTGTTTTTTTGCCAGTCGTTTCAATTCAGGTATCTCGTGCTCATTGTATTTCGTTACCAGGTACTGGAGGATGATGCGCGGGTTCCGCGAACGGGCCGCGTGTTTTTCGCGATCGAGAAGTGCCAGACCCTCCAGCACCTTGTGTAGATTTCCATTCACCCTGTAGCGGGAATACGAATCCCCGGTCATGCCGTCGAGCGAGATGATAAGACGCTCCAGACCGGACGCGACCAGGCTTCGGCACGTATCCACATCGAGGAAGTGGGCGTTGGTCGAAATGGAAACGTACATGTTCCGGGCGCGGGCATACCTGACCATTTCCAGCAAGTCCTTGTTGAGAAACGGTTCGCCCTGGAAGAAAAGCTGCGCGTAGAAGACCTCCCGTGGCAGCCCGTCCAGTATTCTCCTGAAAGACGAGAGCGCCATGACCCCTGTGGGACGCGTCAGGGCGCCGATCCCTGTTGGACATTCCGGACACTTCAGGTTGCAGAGATTCGTCGGCTCGATTGTCACCGAGAACGGGACGCCCCATACCTTAGCCCTCCGGGAAAGACGCGAAACGTAAAACCCGGTGAATATTTTAACGAGGTTCCACGCGCGTGTGAGCGTGAGCTTTTTCAACAGGTTCAATGAATCGGCCATCGTTCTCACGTTCCGTCGGCCTTTCCGCATAACAGGTAGTATGTCGGCGTGATTGTGTGCAAGGTGATCGGCTTTTCCGAAACACGAGAAAACCAGCGCTCGGAAGGCAGCGCCGTCAGGACCTTCGTCAATCGCAGATGAAAGTCGCTCCACACGAACATGCGCGGATGGAGATAAAATAATTCCGTAGTTTCTCGTTGCAACAACTCGACGGTAAATCCGTTGCGCGCGAGCAGGGTCCTGATCTTGGGCCAGGAGAGCAGCGAGGCGAAATCCTCGCGCGGTTGCTCCCGCTTGAACGCTTTGAAGATCAACGCAGCCACGAGTTTGCGCGAGAGGATCGAAACCCCCGGCAATCCCCAGTGTGGATCCGCGAGGAAATTCACGAGCGAGAAACGGTTCGGTGTGCTGAGATACATCAGGCCTCCGGGCTTGAGCACGCGGCGGGCTTCCCGCAGGGCCGCATCATGATCGCGCAAGTGCTCCAGCACGTCCTGCATGATGCAGGCGTCGAACGCCTCGCAGGGAAAGGGCAGCCGTGGTATCGAGGCGGCTGCGACGCGCGCGTTCGCCTTGCGAAATCGGGGGTCGCGCAATTTCAGCGGATCAATATCGATGGAAGTTACTTTGGCCCCGGCATGCGAAAGGGCGACAGTGGTTCCTCCGACGCCGCAGCCGAGATCGAGGACGCGCGCTCCCCTGAGCGTCATGCGTCGCCCGAGGAGGATTGCAATCGGTTCACCCCGTAGTTCCGCCGTTTTCACCGCCCGTTGCCATCGAACGGCGTTCGGGTGTCCAGGGTCGATGCGGAACGACTGCGCGGGTGATATCCGTCGTGTCTTGTTTACTTCCATGGTGCCTTCCTGAATATACCAAATGCAAACAGGAAGGGAGAAACGATAAGATATACCGGCTCCAGGATCGGCGCGAGGAGCGCCGGAATCGTACGGGACATATTCTTTCCGCCGGTCGAGGCGAAAAGAGCCCTGATGGGTTGGACGAAAAAGACCAGAGCGGCCGCGGGAAGCAGAAGGCTGACGGCGTACAACGGCTTTCCTGTTGCGGCGAAATAGAGGCCGCAAACGAGCGAGATGCTCTCCGCCGCCTGCCACAGCGCGGGAATCCAACCGGGCCAGATGGAATAGCGCCGGGAAGCGGAAAAGTGCCGTTGTTTCCGGCGGAAAAAGTCTTTCCAGCTCGTGGGCGCACGGGTAGGGACGACGCCCCCGGGTTGGAGGTTCACGTGGATTTCCAAGCCCTGTTTTGCCATATTCTGGACGAGGAGATCATCGTCTCCACTCAGGGGACCTGCCGTGCCCTGGTGCTTTCCCGCTTTGTCGTACGCCTGCCGCTGGTACGCGATGTTCCTTCCCACCGCCATGTACGGCATACCGGCGGCTGCCATCCCGGCCATGAGTGCCTGGGTTCGGAGGTTCTCGTAACACGTGAAAAGTGACAGCGCCCCGTGAGAAGTCTCCACCGGCGAGAGCCCAATGACGGTGTCGGCGGAATCCAGTGTGCGCGCCATCTCCCTGATCCAGGTTGACGGAGGGAGACAATCGGCGTCGGTCAACAGGAGCGCGTCGTGCCGTGCGGCGGCGATACCGGTCTGAAGGGCGAACCGTTTCGGGCTCATGGTTTCTCGGGCTTCCATGATTCGGATGGTGACGGCGTTCGGATTGCTCTTCGCCCAATGATGCAAGATTTCCTGCGTGTTGTCCGTGGACCGGTCGTTGACCAGGACGAATTCCACGAGGTGCGAAGGATAATCCTGTCGATCCAGCGCTGACAGCAGGGACGGCAGGTGGTCTTCCTCGTTGTGCGCGGCAACGACAACACTCACGGGCGGGAGTTCATGTTCGCCTCCTGCTCTCTGTCGTTCCTTCCGGATGAAAAAGCCGAGGGTCAATGGCAAAAGCACGGCCGGGACAATGAAGGCGACGAATACGAGTGCGTGCCAGGTCATGCGCGCGACCGCCGTTTTTCAAGTTCGGTTTCCAGAATTCGCGCGACCATCGACGGGTTTGCTCTTCCCCTGGTTGCTTTCATCGCTTCGCCGATGAAGAAGCGGCGTAACGCTGTTTTTCCGGACAGGAATTTCTGCACCAGCTCGGGATGTCGATCGAGGATGGTTTCAATAACGTCAAGGATTCTTTCCGGGTTCGATATCTGGAGCAAGTCTTGTTTCTTGATAATGTCACCAGGATGCTTGCGCTCCCGAACCATCACCGAGAAGACCTCTGATGCAGTTCGTACCGTTAAAGTTGAATCCACGATGTTATCAACCAGGAAAGCCAGGTGACCGGGTGGAACCGGGTGCTCCGGGCTGGATGATTGTTCCTTGATTGCGTGCAGCAGCTCTCGCGTGGTCCAACGACACAGGACCCTGAACGCTTCCGGGGTTTTTCGTCGGAGATGGGAAGCGGCCTGTTCGTAGTAATCCGCAAGGCTTTTTTCCGCGGTGAGGATGCGGACGTCGTAGGCCGGGAGGTGATAGCGATTCATGATGCGCTCGCGCCTTGCCGTCGGAAGTTCGGGCTGGGTCGCCTTGAGTGATTCGATGAGTGCAGCCGATACCTCGACAGGCGGTAAATCCGGGTCGGGGAGGTACCGGTATTCGGATGTCGTTTCTTTCGATCGCGTGGCAACGAGCCGGTTCGCCTCGTCGTTCCAGGAAAAAGTGCACGGTTCGATGAACATGTTCTGCCGGAGCAGGGTAACCTGCCTCTCGATTTCACGGGTTAGCGCGGTCTCGACATTACGAAGGGAGTTCATGTTTTTCAGTTCGGTCCAGGTAGTGGGCACGGCGCCACCGGGCCGCCGAACGGAGACATTGGCATCGCATCTCAGCGAACCGCTTTCCATTTCTCCATCGCTTATGCCGAGATAGATGACGAGCTGCCGGACCGCAGCCAAGGCGATACGGGCTTCTGCCGGTGATCCGAGGTCCGGCTTGGTGACGAGCTCGAGCAGAGGAACCCCGCAGCGGTTGAGGTCGAGATGGATACCGTCGCTGTTGTAGAGTGATTTTCCCGCGTCTTCTTCCATGTGAATGCGCGAAATCCTGATTGTTTGTGTTCTACCCTTGTCGAGTTCGATATCAAGTCGTCCACCGGTGCAAATGGGATCGTGGAATTGCGTGATCTGGTATCCCTTGGGTAAATCGGGATAGAAGTAATTCTTCCGGGAGAACGTGGAGGCTGGATGAATGGACGCATCGACGGCCAGTCCCAGGCGGATGGCGTGTTCGACCATCGCGCGGTTCGCTACCGGCAGGGCGCCCGGGTGCCCCAGGCATACAGGGCATGTCAGGGTGTTGGGAAGCGCGAAGGAATCGACGGGACAGGGGCAAAACGCTTTCGTTGCCGTCCGTAGTTGAATATGAATCTCCAGTCCGATGAGCGCTTCAAAGCTGTCGTGCATGGTGTGTGTTGCGATCCGGTTATTCTTCCCGTTGCGGGAAAAGATAGAGCACGGGTGCTCCCGTTCAAAATGATTTCGAACCCCTAATGCGTTCTTACGATGGGGAATGCGAGATGGGCGCTGGATTCTGGGTTGGAAAGGCACCAGAAAAAAAGTAATTTTCCTTTCCCGGGAAACACGGGACGCGAACGTGGCGAAATTTGGTATACGCGCCAGACTTAGGATCTGGTGGGGTAAAACCCGTGGGGGTTCGAGTCCCCCCGTTCGCACAAGTAGCGCAAGAGAAAACGTGTCAATAGAGGAGTTTTACGTGGAAGTCCTGATCAATTCCAAAACAACGTGTGAACATGAGCTCGAGTTGGTGGTGCCCGCCAGCGAACTCGAACCGCGCTTCGAGAAATACTACAAGAAGTACCGGAGAGAACTGGCAATCCCTGGCTTCCGGAAGGGCCGGGTTCCGATGAAACTGATCAAAAAGAGGTTTGGGGAATCCATCGAGGCCGAGGCTATCGATGAGATTATCAACGATTTCTTCAAACAGGCGCTCGAAGAACGGGACATACATCCTATCGGCCAGCCTTCGCTCGAGAACATCGAATACAAGGAAGGCGAAAAACTGACTGTCAAGATTTCCTACGAGACAAGGCCGGAACTCGAATTGAAAAAGTACGAGGGGTTCCAGCTGGAGAAAATCGTACACGAGGTCACCGACGAGGAAATTGAAAGCAGGATCGAGCAATTGCGTGAGCGAATGGCCGAGTTCGAAGAAGTTGAAAAGCCGACTGACGAAGATTTCGTTGTAACGTGTGACGTTGAACTGTTCGGCGATGATGAACAAAAAGAACCGGAAAAACGCGAGAACATGCGCCTTGACTTGCGCGATGAATCCATGCACCCCGATTTGAAAGCGGAAATTCTCAACATGAAAGTCGGGGATATCCGGGAAGTGGAATTGGTCTATGATTCCGAGGAGCAGGAGGATGAACTGGCCGAAGCTGAAACGCCGACAGAGCCACATGTCGAGCGAATGCGTGTGATGCTCAAGAAGGCCGAGAGAATCGTTTTGCCGGAAGTGGACGAGGAGTTTGCGAGGAAAGCGACGGAGGGGAAGTACGATTCAGTAGAAGCCCTGCGGGAGGACTTGCGCAGTCGAATTGCGGAATTCTACGAAGACCGCGCCGATGAAGACCTGAACAAGCAGATCATAGATAAAATCGTGGATAACAATCCGGTTGATGTTCCGGAATCTCTCGTCAAGATGATCACGGACGACCTGGTGGAACAGGTCAAGCAGCAGTACTTCGGCGAGAATTTCCCCGAAGGATTTGACGTGGACCATTTACGGGAAGACATGCGCCCGAAAGCGATCCGGCAGGCAAAGTGGATGTTCCTGCGCGAAGAAATTCTTTCCAGGGAGAATATCACGGTTGAAGACGAGGACGTTGAAGCCAAAGCGGAAGAAGGAGCCGAGCGCCTGGGCATCGACAAGGAACAGCTTATAACATACTACAAGCAAAACAGCGAAGCTGTCGACGCGATCAAGAACGAAAAGTTGTTCGCGCTCTTGAAGGCCAAATCGGAGATCAGGGAAGTGGAAGGAAGGGAAAACCCCGGCGAATAACCGGTTTGTATTATTGATGATTACCTCATAACCATGTCAAAATATCTGGAATACAAATGAAAGCGAATTATCCAATGCATGACCAGCTTGTTCCCATCGTCGTGGAAGAGACCGGCAGGGGAGAACGAAGTTGGGATATTTTCTCGCGGCTGCTCCGGGAGCGGATCGTCTTTATCGGGACGCCGATTGACGACCACATCGCCAGCCTGATCGTGGCACAATTGCTCTTTCTCGACTCGGAGGATCCCGGCAAGGACATCCGTCTCTACATCAACACCCCCGGCGGATCGGTCTCCGCGGGTCTGGCCATTTATGACACCATGCAGTATATTCGCGCGGACGTTTCAACGACGTGCGTCGGTATGGCGGCGAGTATGGGCGCCCTCCTGCTGACAGGTGGAGCGAAAGGAAAACGCATCGCCCTGCCGCATTCGAAAATCATGATCCACCAACCGATGGGCGGGACCCAGGGCCAGGCGAGCGATATCGAGATCTATACGCGCGAGATGCTGCGCACGAGGGAGTCGTTGTACAAGATTATGGCGGAGCATACCGGTAAATCACTGAAGGAAATCGCGCGTGATTCGGAACGGGATAATTACATGACGGCGGAAGAAGCGAAGGAATACGGAATCGTCGACGTCATACTTGCCCGCAATACGGAAACGAAGAACGGTTGACCGCCGTACCGGCGATGTATGTTACAGACGTTGAAACACGAACAAATCGGAACCCCGCGCACACCGCGCCGCCATAGACTTCCTGTACTTTTTCTCGGGGTTGTTTTGGCCCTGCTGTTGGCGCAGTGCTCGTCCATTCCTCCGGCACAGGTCGATGAATACCCGGTGGAGATCACGAACCTGGGCGCGATTGTAAATTCCAGCGCCGACGATTTCTCACCGACGGTGACTGCCGGAGGGAACCTGCTGTATTTCTGTTCGGACCGTGGTGGAACGCAGGCCGTCGGCGGGCAGGATTTTTGGATTTCCTCCTTCGATGGTATGTTCTGGAAGCTTCCCCTGAATGCCGGCCCGCCTGTCAACACGAGCGGGAACGAGGGTTCGCCGTCTATTACCGGGGATGGAACGACTCTGGTTTTTAGTGCCTGCGACCGGCCAGACGGTGTGGGACGTTGCGACTTGTACATGTCGCGATTGCAGGGGATGCAGTGGGGGGAACCGCGCAATATTGGACGTCCGGTCAATACGGCGGACTGGGAATCGCAGCCATCCATCAGCGTGGACGGCCGGGTCTTGTTTTTCGTCTCCGACCGTGACGGCGGCTTCGGCGGTTTGGATATCTGGCGTACCGAGCGTTTCCCTGATGGAAGCTGGGCAGAGCCTGTCAACCTCGGCCGATCTATCAACACGGAGCGCGATGAAACGTCGCCCTACATCGCGGCGGACGGGGCGACCCTGTATTTCAGCTCCGATGGCTGGCCGGGACTCGGGAAAACGGACATCTTTGTTTCGCGTTTCGTCGATGGCGCCTGGACGAAAGCGCGAAACGTCGGACGCCCCCTGAACTCGGAGCTGGATGACGAATTCTTCACGCTCTCCGCCGAAGGGACTGTGATCTTCTTTGCATCCCAGCGGGAAGGAGGCCTTGGCGGCTACGACTTATACCGCGCCGAACCGAATCCCTTTCCACCGGGAGCCGTCGTTTATCTTCGCGGTACGGTTCGCGATTGGAAAACCAAGATTCCGCTGAAAGCGGACATCGTCGTCATCGACAAAGAGACCGGGGATACTGTTTCCACGTACACGTCGAACGACGTCACCGGCCGTTACGCCATCGTTCTTCCTATTACCAGGAATTATCGCGTCGCGGCCCGCGCTCCCGGCTACGCGGATGAAGAGCTGGAAGTTCTACTGAAAGATGTAACCCGGTTCGAGGAGCGCTCGCACGACTTCCTTCTCCGGTCACGGGACGCCGAACACAGGTTATTCGTTTCCGTCAACGCGGACTTGTGGCATGGGGACGCGCCAGTGCGACCGGGAGAAGAGACCGGCCTGGTCATCGAGGAGATCGCGTACACGGAGACCGTTCCGCTGTTGCATTACGTTTTTTTCGAACAGGGGAAAGCGGAATTGCCCACGCGTTACAAGATCCTGACACGTGGGCAAACGGGAACATTCCGCCAGCACAACCTTCCGCCCGGCGTTCTGGAACAGTATCATCATCTGTTGAACATCCTCGGTTACCGCTTGCAACGTCATCCCGGCGCCGTTGTGACCCTGACCGGGTGCAATGACGGCGTTCTGGAAAAAGGTGACCTGGATTTGTCTCGCCGCCGCGTGGAAACGATACGGGATTACCTGGTGAAGGTTTGGAACATTGCGCCGGAACGAATCATCGTTCGCAGCAGGGGCCTGCCGGAACGGCCGTCTCCTCTTAACACCCCGGAAGGCAGGGAAGAAAATCGACGCGTGGAAATCGTCACCACGCCTGACATCATGGGTCCGGCGGTGCGCAAGGAAATTCAGCGCACGCTCGATCCTTCAAGGGTTGTTTTCAATCTCTTTATTGAATCCAGCGAGGGTCTTCGCCGGTGGGATTTCCACGTGACCCAGGACGAGAACGAATTACGTACGTCCGACGGATATGCGACGTATCCGGACAGTATCGCGTGGGACTGGAAGACCATTAACGGAGAATTGCCGGCAACGGAATCGCCGTTGCGGTACTACCTGCATGTGGTGGACGCCGCTGGAAACGAAGCGAGCACGGAACCAAAGAGCATTTCCGTGCACATGCGTACGCTGGAACGGAAGCGCGCGCTCAAGCTGCCCGATCGCCGGATCGAGAAAATCAGTCTCATTCTGTTTGACTTTAATTCCTCCGAGGTGGCCGGCAAGAACAAGCAGATACTGGCCGAAGTGAAAAACCGCGTCTCATCCGGTTCAACGATCCTGGTACAGGGGCACACGGATAGAACGGGGGACGCGCGGTACAATTTGAAGCTGTCGGAGGAGCGGGCGAAATCCGTGGCCCGGCGCCTGACCGCGACCCTGGGACCGCTCAGTATTCGGTACGAGGGGCTCGGTGAAAAGCCGTTGTTGTTCGACAACAGCACGCCGGAAGGGCGTTTCTATTGCCGCACCGTACAGGTCTCGATAGAAACTCCCGTTCGCTGACATTCAACTATCGCAACGTTCATCGGGAAAGAAAGATGAC
>JALUUP010000341.1 GCA_027021285.1 Bacteroidota bacterium
AAACGCGGTGTTGTCGCTTGCTTCACCCAGTCGTTCGGAAGAATTTGCCTGCCGCCCGAAGAACCGTTCTGAAGAAAGAATTGCCCGAGCCTTGCAAGATCCCGCGGACGGAGATCGATGCCAGCGCCGCCGTTCACGTATCCGCGGGTGAGCGGGTCCCAGTGGCTCCTCGCAATCCCGATCTTCCGGAACAGGTATGTATCCGCGAACTCGGGCAACGGCATGCGCGCCGCTTCCTGCAACAGCACACCCAGGAGATGCACGGCGGCGGAGTTATAATTAAAGCGTGTTCCCGGTTTGTCCACGAGGGGTTGATCGAGAAGGTACCGGATATGATCATCGGAATACAGCCACTTGATGTAGGATCCGAATCCGCCGCTCTCGTCCCATTGGAAGCCGCTGGTCATGGTGAGCAGGTGGCGTATCGAGATGGATTGCCGGGCGGAATCCAGGACCGCCACGCGGGGAGGGAGGTAATCGCCGAGGGTTTCATCGAGGTTTCCAATAAAGCCTTCCGCCAGGGCAACGCCCACCAGCGTGGACACGACGCTCTTGGTTACGGAGCGCACGTCATTGAGGCTGTCCGCATGGTTGCCGTGGAAATACTCTTCCAATACGAGTTTGCCGTGCCGAACCACGAGCAGGCTCATGCACCTGGAAATGGCCTTTGCCCGCTCCACCGCCACGGTGAGATCACCGGAGTCCATTCCGACGTCGGCGGGCGCAGCCACGGCCCAGGGCTGGGCAAGGTCCAACGTCTTCTGTGAGGGCTCCTGCGGCGAATCCCCGCAGGCGGCAAGGAGAACGAGAAGGAAAGGATAGAGGAGCAGGTGACGAGGGAAATATCTCGAAACGCGATCCCGGCGTGCCATCGTGCCCGATCTGTCGTTAGGCTTCATTACCACAATAAATAACATTGAAATTAAACGGCAAGATCAAAAGGAAGGTCGCTGATGTCCCGCAAACGTCTTCCATCCACAAGGACATTCAGTATCTCGAGTTGACTCTCGTCGCCAATTGCTTCATATTTTCGATGGTAGTCTTCACGTAACGTATCAAGCCGCATGGCGCATTTACACCTTGTAAAAACCGATCACGTATTCGACGTGCATGCGATGCTGTATCTGCGAACTCCTGTCGATGGCGTTTCCGGCCGGCATCATGCGTTTGTTTCGGTCCAGTTTTCTTACCCCGATCTTTGGGACTTCGAAGCCAATCCGTTCGCCGATTTCAGCCAGGCATTCTTGCGTCCGTGTATCCATGCCGCGCATAACAGAATTGCCAACAACAAGAATGGCCGCGGTATCGTGCTTGAGCACACGATACATTTCGCGCAAAACGCGCGTCATTTCCGAGTAGTACCGATGCAAAACCTTTCCGCGCTTCAGGTCCATGGCCGTAAGTTTCACGACAATTCCGGATGTTATATCCGGAAGTTCCTCGAACTCGAACCGGGACGTGACTTCGCCGCCGATGTAGTCCTTCCTCTTTCGTCCCAGCTTGTCAATACTGTAACCGAGCCAGGTCAGGGAGAATTTATGCGCCCGCATGTAATCGATAGCATTCGATGCATACGGTGGCGACGTAACGATCAAATCCACGGATGCATCCTTAAGCGGAAGTTTTTGTGCGTCGCTGAATCCGATGAAAGGCCTCTCACGTCCTGAATTGGAATTGACCAGCGCTTCGATGTTATGGAGGCATCTCTTATCAAACTCCTCGATGGCCGACCGCAATTTCTTGGTCTGGAAACGCAGACGCCGTGATCCAGTATCCACGATACCTTGATCGTTGACATCTGTATCGACATCCAAAACAACCACTTTCGCCTTGTGGGGACGCGTGTGCGCGAGATCGAGGGCCAGCGACACACCGCCGGATTTCGTAATGATCGTGGCGGAAAGTGCCAACTCGAAGAAGGATCTCACCTCGATCTCATTAATCGCTGAAATTTCCAGGATCAAGGCCATCAATTCCAGTTGGGTTTCAACCGCAAAC
>JALUUP010000342.1 GCA_027021285.1 Bacteroidota bacterium
TCGCGGTAATCGACGCGGGCGCCCGGGTAATTTTTTCTACGTGTCGAAGCACAAGCGTCTCCTTCTCCGGCAGCTCTCCCATCTCCCCCCAACGGCGATCCTGAAGCGCCAGGATCTCGCTCTCCCCCATCCCCATTGCCCGCAGAGGCTGACTGTGGTGCTCCACGCAGTAACGGCATTCGTTGCAGGATGAAACAACCACGCCGATCATTTCCAGCAACCGTCTCCGCAGACCGGTCCGGGGCAAGCCGAACATGATGGTCTTGTACAGGTCGAAATGCGCCTGCATCGTTTCCGGAAGGAGCGAATGGATCTTGAGTACGTCGGCAACGCCTCCGCGGCTTCCCGCAATCCGCCGGTAAAGAGCCCGCAAGCTGCCCCGGGCATCCTCTTCATTTATTATGGAAATATAGGCCACGTCACCTCCTGTTCGTCTTCCGGATGTATTGTAGCGATTTCTCTCCAGCCCATAATACGTGATGACTTCTTGAAAATCTATAAAAAATTCAATATGATGTTACAACTCGATAATGTTTCAGCACAATGGTACGGATTCCGATGAAAACACTTCTACTCATTATCGCATCCTTTCTACCTGGATTTTTTCTGACTTCCTGCTGCTCGTCCACTGACTCCGTAACGGCCATGAGTATTCGCTATTACTCCGGCGGCGGTTTCTCGGGGATGTACGAAGGCTGGGATGTCTCGATTGACGGCAGCGTCACGTGGTGGCAGGGATTCTACGGGAAGCGCGATACTACCGCAGTCGTGGGAAAGCTCAGTCCTGAATCATGGCGTTCCTTGCGCAAGATGGTCGAGGAGAATGCCATTACGAATCTCGATCTCGATGAGCGCGGCAACATGACGACAACCCTTGAGATCATCGAAAGCGAGACACGCGTTGTTCTGAACTGGCCGGGGTTGCATTCCGACACCGAATCCGCCCCGCCCGCCGTCAGGAAATTCGTGCAAGCGTTGGTACAGGAAATCCAGAAACTTGGGCATTGAGTTACGCCGGCAAATCTCTCTCATCCGGAACCGGATACTACATCATTTTATCACGCGATGGAGGTCACGTTATGAAGAAACTGGCTACCGTTTTCTTCCTTTTATTGCCACTCGTCTTGTTCGCCAGCCAGGGAGCCATGTCAAAAGGCGACAAGAAACCGCGCACGTTTGCGGACAAGGTGAACTCCCACAAGCAATCGGTTCAACCCGTGAACGGCATGGCTCTGGAACGCATCGCTGCGAATTTCACATCGTTTCAGAATGCCTTCACCTTGCGCGCCCTGCACCCGGAATTGGCCCGGTACAACAACCTCTCCGTTCGCCAGGTGCGCGTGTACGACGAACTGAAGAAACGCTACCCGGACATGCGCGTAGTCTGGAGCGAAGTCGCGGGCACACCGATCTTCATCGAAGGCAACGCGTTGACACGCCGAAACGGTTACCTGTCCGGAGCGCCGTCCCTGATCGACGCCCGGAATCAGGCATCCACCTTTCTCTCGGAATTTGCGGGGCTCCTCGCAATCGACGACCCCGACCAGGAATTCCGCCTCGTCAATTTCCAGGTCGATGAACGGGGACGAACACATATCCGGCTCCAGCAGGTGTACGCGGGAATCGACGTCTGGGGATGCGACGTGTACGTGCACCTGGATCCCTACGGCAACGTCGATCTGTTCAACGGCAGGTACATCCCCACACCGCACCGCGTGGACTTCACGCCGATTTCCATCGAGGCCCGGACAGCCGTTGCAACAGCGATAAACGATCTCCAGGCTGTCACGACCATACAGACGTTCTCGCCTGAAATCGAGAATCTGCTCAACTATTCGGGACCGACAGCACAGAGAATCATATGGCACGATCGCAGGACCGCCACGCCGCACACAGCGTACGTGGTGGAAATTCGTCCTTCGATCATTGAGTACTGGCGGTACTTCATCGACGCGGAAACAGGCGATATTCTTGAAAAATACGATGCTTCCTGTTCTG
>JALUUP010000343.1 GCA_027021285.1 Bacteroidota bacterium
AGGGATCCCGGTGCGGCGCGGGCGGGCGACGTCATTTTCTACCTGAACGACCGCAACCCGGACTGGCCGTACCATTCCATGATCGTCCTGCACAGGAGCAGGCATACCGCGCCCGGCGATTTGGCTTCGATCGCCGTGGTGTACCATACCGGCCCCGACGGCGACCACCCTGGCATGATAAAGAAAGTCCTTCTCTCCGACCTCGCCCGGCATCCCAATCCCCGATGGCATCCGGTTTCCGCCAACCCGTATTTCCTCGGTGTGTACCGGTGGAAGATTCTTGATTGACGGCGTGCGATCGCATCACGGGGGGATGGAAACGGTTTTGCGCCGAATGCCGTGTCCGGATACTTTTGTGCGGAATGTGTAACCATGTGGAGGTAAGAATGACTACTCTGCAGCGCCTGGTCTTTTCATGTGTTCTTTTCATCTCGTTCGTTCATCCCGTTTTATCCCAGAAGACAAGCGCCAGGGAAGAATTGCTTGCCGTGATAGCTTTGCAGGACGCCCGCGTAACCGATCCTGGGCGATGGGAAAGCCTGCTGGCGTCGCCGTCCGCGAAGGTGCGGGCGCGCGCGGCCCTGGCGGCGGGCTCCGTGCAGGATTCCGCTCTTGCCGTGCGGGTGGCAGGCTTGTTGTCCGATCCCGATCCCGTCGTTCGGAAGAACGCCGCGTTCGCGGTGGGACAGAGCGGCGTCGCAACGCTTTCGCCGTTGCTGTTAACGCGTTTCGGAGAGGAAAAGAAGCCGGCCGTGGCGCGGGAAATCGCCGAGGCGGTAGGGAAGCTCGGTAATGGAGCCGATCTCGACAGCCTGGTCGCCTCCGGCGCAGGTCCGCGGGCGACTGCGTGGGGCGTCATGCGTTTCGGCATACGCGGCATCGCGACGGAAGCGTCGTTCCGGTTCCTTGCGGAAAACGCGAAGAACCCGAGGCTCGGCTACCCGGTTGCGTACACGCTGGGACGGCTGCCGGAAATTCCGGGAAGCATGGAAAAAGCCGTGCGGCGCCTCATCCGCTCTTCTTCCGCGGAAGTCCGCATGAACGCCGTCCTGGCCGCGGGAAAGTTGCGCGACTCGTCTTTGATCGAGACGCTGGTCGTTCCGCGTTTGCGTGACCGCGACTGGCGCGTGCGAGTCAACGCCGTGCGTTCGATAGGGAAAGCCGGCGCCGCGCTTTCCGGCAAGAGCATGAAGGCATTCCTGGCGAAGCTGAAAGATAAAAACCTGAACGTGGCGGTTACCGCCGTCCGGACGCTTCCCGACGTCATTGACAAGGACGACTCGGTTGCCGCGGTCGTGCGCTCGGAATTGGAAAGAATCCTGCATTCGAAGAAATCCGAGACCCTCCGCGGTGAAGCCGGCGTCGCCCTCGCGCGCATCTTCGGCCCGGACGCGTTCGGTGTCGTGATGCGCGAAACCCGCGCGACCGGCGAACGATTGCGCGCCCGCCTCTCCGAAGCGCTCGGATACATTCCGCTGCGGCGGATCGTGCAGGAACTCTACGCGCTCGATCCCGGCGACTCCAGCCTGGTCGTCCGCATTGGCGTTCTCAAGGGCATCCGGCACGGTTTGCCTTACGTGGACGACGACAGCCGCGATCTTGCCATCGCGTTCTGTTTCAAGATGACGCGCACCGGCGACGTAGCCCTGACCGCCACCGCGGCCGAGGTTCTGGCCGACACGAATATCGCCGTCAAGCGCCATCGCGAAATCGCCCGCTACCTGGCGGGCCTGTTGCCGGGACTCCACGCGCCCGATGACATCGAGGCCATAACCGCCATCTGCTCGACCCTCGGAAAACTGGAAAGGCCGGAAGCGGTCGATGCGCTCAAGGGCAAGCTGGCCGAACCCGATCACGTCGTACAGGAGGCAGCGATACGGGCCCTCCAGGGTATCGACCCGGATATCGATGTCGAATCGATGACGCTTGCGCCTGCCGTACATGAAATGCCCGCGGAAGTCAGGGAACGAGTCGCGAAGCTCGGGAAACGCGAAC
>JALUUP010000344.1 GCA_027021285.1 Bacteroidota bacterium
TTTTCCACGTTCGTCGCGGAGACGCTGTTGCTCAATACGTTGCTGCCCCATAGGAGGCCGTCCAGGGTAGGGCCGGCGCTGTCAGCGAAAATCGTAACCCGTGCCGTGTCGAGGCCCTGGCCCGGCGCAGTGTTCGAGAGCAGGACGCATACGGCGAGCGCGATGGAGAATCGCGTGCATATTGTTCTCATAAAACTCCGGCCAGGTCTTCCTGAAGTGCCCGGTGCGGGATGGGTGATGTTCGTCATGTCTATGTACCTGATTCGCTTTCAACAATTTGCTTGGTTGGAATTTTCACTTTTCGATCGGGAAGTGCAAGTACAAGGGGTTCGGCGCGCGGAGTTTTCCCGGATTTTGATACGTTGCTCGTGACTTTTTCATTCGATTGTCGTACTTTCATTTCACGAACTCACCTGTAATGGAGGATGACGAATGATCATGAAGTCGTGTCTGTTGGCGATCATTGCCGGGTGCCTGGCGATTTCGTGCCTGGCGCAGGTTCAGCCTGACGTCAAAGACATTGAGTACGCCCGTGTGGACGGCGCCAGTCTCAAGCTCGACCTGTACTTGCCGGGGATCGCCAGGCCGCCGTACCCGTTTGTGGTATGGGTTCACGGTGGTGGCTGGCGGGCGGGCAACAAGGCCCCATTGCCGCCGCACACGGCCACCCTCCTGAAGCGTGGATACGCGGTGGCCAGCATCAATTACCGTCTGAGCGGACAGGCCACCTGGCCCGCCCAGATTCACGATTGCAAGGGAGCTTTGCGCTGGTTGCGGGCGCATGCGCAGGAGTACAACCTCGACTCGCGCCGCGTCGGGGTATGGGGTTCGTCTGCGGGAGGGCATCTGGTGGCCATGCTGGGGACGTCCATGAACGTTGAATCCCTCGAAGGCACGGTGGGCGGGAATCTCGCTTACTCCAGCGACGTGGAGGCGGTGTGCGACTGGTACGGTCCTTCGGACTTGCTGACGATGGGCGGCTGGCATGACAACCCGGATTCACCGGAGGCGAAGCTCATCGGCGGACCGGTGCAGGAAAACCGCGGTAAGGCATGGGGAGCGAGTCCCGTCGCTTACGTGGACGGCGACGAACCGCCCTTTCTCATCATGCATGGCACGAAGGACAACACGGTTCCTTTCAGCCAGAGTGAGGAGCTTCGCGATTCGCTCCTCCAGCATGGCGTCGATGTCATCTTCCATCCCGTGGAAGGAGCCGGACACGGGGGAAAGCTGTTTCGAACCGATTCCGTCCTCCGGCTCATACACGCGTTTTTCGACAGGCATCTGAAGGGAGTGGTGAACTCGGTTGAGCGGGATCGCCAGGTAGCGGATGGTTTTCGCCTGTATCAGAATTATCCGAATCCGTTCCTGGACAATATCGTTATTTCATGGTCCCAGCGTGCTCAAAAGGCGTCGAGAGTAGTCATATACAATATCCTGTTTCGACAGCTACGGACATTGAAAATAAACGCCCGGCGAGGCAGGAATTCCATCACGTGGGATGGAAAAAACGACGACGGAATTCCCGTTGAACCGGGTGTGTATTTCTATAAAGTCACGAGCGGTCGCAACAGCGTCGTCGGCAGGATGGTAAAGCTGGGTCGTCCCTGAAACGCCTTTTCCTACTGCATCCGCACGATGCGTGTCGATACATCCGCGCCGGAAGACAGGGTCAGGAAGTACGTGCCCCGTGGCAGGTGTGAAGCCGGAATCCGGGTGCGGTGTGTGCCGGGATGAAATTCCCGCGTGGACGTTCCGAACAACCGCCGCCCGAGCGTGTCGCGAAGCTCAAGGCGCAGGGTTTCGGTTTCTCTCAACCGCACAACGACATCGAACCCCCTTCCCCTGGCAACCGGGTTCGGAAAGACAGCGCTGATCTCCGGCCCGGAGGGAGCGGGTAGGCTGGAGCGTCCATCCACCTTCGTCGTGGTTGACTTGAACCGGTAGATGCGTCCGTTGAACGCCAGGATGTATAGCTCGTTGTTCTCGTCCACG
>JALUUP010000345.1 GCA_027021285.1 Bacteroidota bacterium
ATTAATAACAACCTTTGCGACTGAAGCAGTGCGAGATGTTCGTGCATCCGTTCCGCCTTTTCCCGGGATTCTCGGATGTACATTTTTCCGCGCTTCGTTGCTTCCTGCAAAACAAGATTCACTTCATCACGTGCCTGGCGCAACATTTCATTCCGCTCTGCTTCCATTTCCGCACGAACTTCCCGGATTGCATCCTCTGCTTTTTCTTCCGCTGCCAGCGCCCGCTGCTCCGCCTCCCGCGCATGCCGTTCAGCCATTTCCGCCCTGGAGCGATATCCCGCGATTTTTTCATTCGCGGCTTCAAGGCATGCGGAGAGCGAATCGCGCACCGTTTCGAACGACTCGATTTCCTTCTCCAACCCGCGCAAGCCTTCTTCGATTTTCTCCAGTTCCGCCATGCGTTCCTCCCACGCCGTGGCCACGGCATCCAGGAACGCCCGGACTTCCTCCTGCGAATACCCCTTGCGGGCAATGGTGAATTCCTTATTTCTCAATTCATCGGAGTTCATGATGAAGCAAGGATTCCTGGTGCTCACGACCGGGGGCCGAAGAGGGCGGTCCCCAGCCGGATATGCGTTGCGCCTTCTTCGATCGCAACTTCAAAGTCGTTCGTCATTCCCATGGACAGCACATCGAAATCCGGGAGTTTCAGTTGTTCACGAATTCGACGCTGAAACGACGCCAGCATCCGGAACTCGGGACGGACGTCTTCCGGATCATCCACAAGGCTGGCAATCGTCATCAATCCTCTCAAGCGAATTCCCGGCAGGGTAGCAATTTCACGTGCCGCTTCCTCGACTTCCGTTGGCTGGAAACCGTGCTTGGAGGAGGCTCCGCTGGTATTGACTTCGAGCAATATCTCGATAACGCGATCCGCCGCTGTTGCCCGCTTGCCAACCTCCCGCGCCAGGTGCAGGGAATCAACCGAGTGAATCATTGTCGCAACCATGATAACCTGTTTGACCTTGTTTGTTTGCAGATGACCGATGAAGTGGAATCGGTGCGGGCGCAGGGCGGGACGCTTGCGCAGGTATTCCTGCAACCGGTTTTCACCAATGTCATGTAATCCGGCCTCGATGGCCTCGTTTACAACGTCCGCGGGAATCGTCTTCGTAACCGCGATGAGCGTAATACTTTCCGGAGACCGCCCCGCATTTCCACAAGCGGCTTGTATTTTGGAACGGATATGTGCAAGACGCTCCGGAAGCATAGAATATGCAAAGATAGTCGGGGTCATAGAGAAAAGCAATGAAACCGGGGAAAATCGATTCCCCCGCCCCAGGAAGCATATTTCCGCCTCTCGAACCGCCTCGGATGCGATGGCGCGGCCAACGGAACAGAACGAACCTTCCGCCATACAGCACGCATCATCCCACCCTGGCCGCCGATTCACCGCTCCTTCAAATACCGGTCTCGCTCTTGACATGTTGTCTGAAAACCTATATGTTTTCAGGGACGCTGCACATGCTACGAAATGGCCGTCGTGAACACGGGACACTTTTCATTCATCGAACATACCGCCGACATCGGATTACAGATCAGTGCGAATTCAGAGAAAGAGTTGTTTCAACATTCTTTGGAAGGGTTCTCAGCATTGGTTTGTCATTCGGGAGAGATAAAACGCAATCGCATGTTTGTCATCGACATCAACGCCCGGGACATGGGTGCTCTTCTGGTAGAATGGCTCAACGAATTCGTGTACCTGTTCGACGTGCATGGTTTCATACCGTCCCGGATCAGAACCATGTCGATTTCAAAACTGCACGACGGTTCCATCGGCATTCAGGCTCAGGTGGAAGGCGACACGTACGATCCGAAACGCCACATTCTGAACCGGGAAATTAAAGCGGCGACGTATCACAATTTGAACGTCGATCTGTCGCAATCGCCTTTCACCGCGCGTGTTTTCTTCGACTTGTAAACCACACGGCACCTGATGGCATTCCGGTACAATCTATCCGACAAGATCCAACGAATCGACGACTGGACCATCCGCATCCCGCGGAAGGCGGTGCCCGGCATGCAGGTGGACGGGATCGTATTTGCCGACGAGGTCTTATTCTCGTCCCTGCTCAAAGACGACACACTTTCCCAGGTCGTAAACGTCGCCATGCTTCCGGGACTGGCCGGTCCTTCTTTGGCCATGCCGGATGCACACCAGGGATATGGATTTTGCATCGGCGGTGTCGCAGCCACGAACCTGGAGAGCGGCGTCGTTTCGGCGGGAGGCGTCGGATTCGATATCAATTGCGGCGTTCGTCTCCTCGCGTCATCGCTGGAGAAAGACGAAGTGAAAAAGAACATCACGGCGCTCGTTGAGGAATTGTACAACGCCGTTCCCGCGGGAGCGGGCGTCCGGGGCCGTTTGAAACTTTCACAACAGGAGCTGAAAGATGTCCTCGAGCGGGGCGCATCGTGGGCGGTGAGCGCCGGATACGGCGGAGAGGAAGACGTCGAGTACATCGAGGAACACGGGCGCCTGTCTTCCGCGGATCCCGACGCCGTCAGCGACCGTGCAATCGAACGGGGCAAGACCCAGGTCGGGACGCTGGGCTCCGGCAACCATTTCCTGGAGATCCAATACGTGGAGGAAATCCTCGACCGCGAATCTGCGGAGGCCTTCGGCCTTCATGAAAACCAAATCGTCGTGTTGATCCACAGCGGTTCGCGGGGACTTGGTCACCAGGTGTGTTCCGACGCCATTCGCAACATGGACGCCGCAATGAAAAAGTACGGCATCGCTGTTCCTGATCGCCAGTTGGCATGTGTGCCCACCGCTTCCGCGGAAGGCAAGCAATATCTCGGAGCCATGGCGGCGGCGGCCAATTTCGCTTTCGCCAACCGGCAGTGCATGACCCATTGGACGCGCGAAGTTTTTGCCCGAACGTTTCCGGGCAGCGTTCTGCGTGTCGTGTACGACGTGTGTCACAACATCGCGAAAATCGAGGAGCACACAATCGATGGACACAGGGCCCGCGTGCTCGTCCATCGAAAAGGAGCAACACGGGCCTTCCCCAGGAATCATCCGGACATTCCTGCACGTTACCGCTCCACCGGACAGCCCGTGCTCATTCCCGGCAGCATGGGTACGGCTTCATACGTGCTCGCGGGCGCCGTCGGGGCAATGGACCGCAGCTTCGGCTCGTGCTGCCACGGAGCCGGGCGGCTCAAAAGCCGAACCCGCGCCAAGAAAGAGACAAATGCCCGCGCTGTGCTTGCGGACCTTCAGCGCCACGGGGTTGTCGCCCGTTCGCGGACACGGGAAGGACTCACGGAGGAGAACCCTTCCGCATACAAGAACGTTACCGAGGTGGTGGACGTTGTACACCACGCCGGTCTGGCTCGAAAAGTCGCAAAACTTATTCCCATAGGAGTTGTCAAGGGATGACACCAATACAATCTGAAGATCGACGGAAATGTGAGGTCGCCGTCATCGGCGAAGTGTTCGTTGAACTGCAATCGACGAACGCCAGCTTAACCGCGGCTGAATCGTACACCAAGCGCCTGGGAGGTTCAGCAGCCCTGGTGGCCGCAGCTGCAAGCGCCCTCGGTTCCCACGTATGTATCACGGCAGCGGTCGGCGCCGATGCCCTGGGCACCTTCATCCAAAATTCACTCCAGAAACATGACGTGGACGTCTCCTGCTTGCAGTACTCGCGGGACCATCCCACAAGCATCATGTTCAAAGCGCGTTCGGGAAAACTGACACAGGAACTGCCGTACAGGTACGCAGACTGGCACCTGCACAGTACAAGGGAACATATCCATCGCATTCAGAACTGCGCGGTCATCTATGGGTCGGGATACATCCTGTGGAAAAACCCCGCGCGACACAGCCTCCTCGAGCTTTTACGCGTCGCCCGCAAGGCCGACATCCCGACCATTTTCTATCCGTATTTTGAATCGCGGCTATGGCGAAGCAGGAGCGATGCGTACTCGGTCATGAAAAAGACGCTTCAGAGCATCGATATCATTACGCCAACGATCGAGGTCGCCGAACGCTTCTTCGGCAAGCAATCACATGAAGACACCGTAAAGCGATATCATGACATTTCAGCAAAAAACGTCATCCTCAATCTCGGAAATGACGGCTGCCTTGTCTCTACAGAAAACGACCGCATGCAACACATTTCCCCACCCGCACCGGTTGACTTTGACGCACCCGGAGTCAATGAAGTGTTCCAGGCTGCTTTCCTCGTCGCCATCCAGCACGGGAAAGAACTCGAAGCGGCAACGCGCTTTGCCCTGGCAGCGGAAAGTTATGTGAACCAAAATGCCGGCCAAGAGCTCGATCTTCCATCAACGGAAACCATCTGCCAGGAGGTTCTCCACACCGCGTTCGACGAACTCTGACCTACGGGAAAAAGCTTCCCCTGTACAATTTCGCTTTTTGAAGATACCGCAGGTATTCTTCCTGGTCGATATCCACCGCCCCAAACCGCCGCAGGTGCTCGGTAGTAAACTGGGTATCGATCAGCAACATTTCTTTCTTCTTCATGTGCTCGACGAGGGCCACAAGGGCAACCTTGGATGCATCCCGCTGCCGATGAAACATGGACTCGCCACAAAAGATGCTCCCGATACTGACACCGTATAATCCGCCTGCCAATTGATTCTCCCTCCACGCTTCCACGCTGTGGGCATACCCGGAACGGTGAAGAGCAGTGTACCAACGTATCAGCTCGGCGGAGATCCAGGTGCTCTCGCGGTCGGCGCAGGCGTGGATGACGCTCTCGAAATCCGTGTTGATGCGTATTTCAAATTTGCCCGCGCGCACGATCTTTCTCAACGAATCGGGTACATGAAAACGATCCAGAAAGATGACGCCCCGTCTCACGGGTTCGTAAAGAAAGATCTCCCCTGTCTCTTCCGCCATGGGAAAGATGCCCCGCCAATACCAGCCCATGAGTACCGGTACGATATCCTTATCGAAGAAGGTCCTGCGATGGGTCATCTCCGGTCGTTTTCCTTCATTTGGTCCGCGACACGCTTGAGGGCGGCAATCGACTTCGTCCCGAGCCGAAGGGCCACCTTGTCGGGCGGCTCTCCGCTGAGCAAGAGCTGGACGGTGTACGTGTTTCGAAGCATGGTCGGCGTGATATCGACGATCCCGGCGTGTTTTCCCACCCGTTTCACGATATGATCGATCACCTGCTGCGTCAGGGGATTCCCGTTGCGTTGTTTCAACAAGGGCTCGTCGCGTCGGCGCGAGAACATCCGAATACGCCTGCTCTTGCAGTACAACCGCATGGCGGCCTGGGCCCGGCTCGACAACTTGACAAAACGATATTTTTGACCTCGTTCGTCACGAATGAACAACTTGCCTTCCCGCGACGACATGTGAAGATCGGCAACCTTGAGATTGCATATCTCGCTGCTCCTCATGCCCGCATGGATCAGAAGCAGGAGGATGACCCTCTCGAGCGGACGATTCATGTTTTCCACCGTGCGCAAGAGCAGCAATTGCTCTTTCCTGCTTAGCAACTTGACTGACGCCGGCGCGGAAGGCAGGGCCGGAACACCGGCAGCGGGATTACCGCGAATGTATTTCCGCTCGGCGCAAAAGAGAAAGAACTGGCGCAACGCCGTCAACCGCCTGTTGATGGAAGTGTTGGACGCGTTGCGCGTCAGCAGAAAGGATTTGAAATCGCGAACGTCGGCTTCGGATATATCCCGAACCGAGAACGACTGCCCGATAGTGTGTGAGAGCCATTCCAAAAAGACGTTCACGTCGTTCACGTAGGAGCGAATGGTGTTTTCGTGTTTGCCCTGCGCGCGGAGGTGCTTCTTGAAAGATTGTAATATTCGTTTTATCGGTGGTACGGGCATGCAGTCTGAATGAAGAATGCTGTCAAGAAAATCATCCTGAAAGGTATTTGACATCCTGCTTAGATACAAGCAACTGTTTTTCCTGCCGGGTCGAACGCGATGCGCGCATTGGGGACGGACCTGTATGACACCCCCGGCAGACCACGCTTCCACGGCGATGGCCGAGGCAGCGGGATTCCCCGCGCGCCTTGCAAACGGCATGCGTCCGAGCGGGAACAACCGGCTCGTTCCTGCCGAATGCATTTTATATTACCCGCAATATGGCTACATTTCTTTTTGTTCTGTTCTTTCGTAACTGCACCAAGATACGCATACCATGTCCACTCCATCAGAGAAAATCATCCACGTCAACATTGAGGAAGAACTCAAGAGTTCATACATCGATTATTCCATGTCCGTCATCGTTGCGCGGGCCCTTCCCGATGTGCGTGACGGCCTGAAACCGGTTCATCGCCGCGTTCTTTACGGAATGAACGACCTGGGGTTGGGACCCACCCGTCCCTACAAGAAGTCGGCCAGGATCGTCGGTGAGGTCCTGGGAAAGTACCATCCACACGGTGATTCGGCCGTGTACGACACCATGGTGCGCATGGTTCAGGACTTCTCGCTGCGGTACCCCCTCGTACAGGGACAGGGAAATTTCGGCAGCGTGGATGGCGATGCAGCGGCGGCCATGCGGTACACGGAAGCGCGCCTCGCTCCCATCGCGATGGAAATGCTCCGGGATATGGAAAAGGACACGGTCGATTTCGTTCCGAACTTCGACGATTCGCTCCAGGAGCCGTCGGTCCTCCCCGCCCTTCTTCCGAACCTGTTGGTCAACGGTTCCAGCGGGATTGCCGTCGGAATGGCGACGAACATTCCTCCACACAATCTGACGGAGATCGTGGATGCCTTGTGCTCCATGATCGACAACCCCGACATCCCCGAGGACGAACTGTTCAAGATTGTCAACGCACCGGATTTCCCCACCGGCGGTATCATCTACGGGTACAATGGAGTCCTCGACGCCTACCGCACGGGACGTGGCAAAATCATTCTACGAGCCCTGGCCAACGTCGAAACCCTGAAGAACGGTCGCGAACGCATAATCATCACCGAGATCCCGTATCAGGTCAACAAGTCGAATCTCATAACCTCCATCGCCGAACTGGTTAAAGTCGGCAAACTTACAAGCATCTCGGATATCCGCGACGAATCCGACCGGGACGGGATGCGGATTGTCATCGAGTTGAAAAAAGACGCCCAGCCCGAAGTCGTGTTGAACTTGCTGTACAAGTACACGCAGCTACAGACAACTTTCGGCGTCATCATGCTTGCGCTGGTCAACGGCCGGCCGAAGGTGCTCAATCTCCGCGAGATGATGAATCACTACATCTCGTTCCGGCACGAGGTTGTTGTGCGCCGCGCGAAATTCGAGCTGGCCGAAGCGGAACGGCGGGCGCATCTCCTGGAAGGATACATCATCGCGCTGGATAACATCGACGAAGTCATCGCGACCATCAAGAAATCCCGGGACGTCCAGACGGCACGCAAGAACCTCATGCGCAAGTTCAAGCTATCGGAGATCCAGGCGAAGGCGATTCTCGACATGCGTCTCCAGCGCCTGACAGGACTTGAGCGCAAAAAAATCGAAGAGGAGTACAAGGAAACGCTGAAAACCATCGAGCGGCTCCGCAGCCTGCTCGACCGCAAGGAACTCCGCATGCAGCTCATCAAAGAAGAGTTGACGGCACTGAAAGAAAAGTACGGCGACCCACGGCGCACGAACATCGTGTATGACTATACGGAGTTCAGTATCGAGGACATGATCGCGAACGAGGACGTGGTCATTACCATTAGTAAACAGGGCTTCATCAAGCGATTTCCCGTATCGGGCTACCGGCGGCAGGGACGCGGCGGAAAGGGCGTGGCTGGAACGGCGACGCGCGAGGACGATTTCATCGAACACATGTTCGTAGCCTCCACACATCATTACATCCTGTTTTTCACCAACCTCGGTCGCTGCTACTGGTTGAAGGTGTACGAAATCCCGCAGACCGGTCGCACGGCGCGGGGCCGGGCCATCGTGAACTTGCTGCAGGTTCAAAAAAACGAGAACATCGCCGCATTCGTTACCGTAAAGGAATTCGATGCCGATCGTTCGGTCGTCATGGTCACGAAAAAAGGCCTGGTCAAGAAAACTCCCCTCAGCGCATTTTCTCATCCGCGATCCACGGGCATCATCGCGATTAAACTCCATCAGGACGATACCCTGATCGACAGTCGCATCACCGATAACGAGAGCGACATCCTCATCGCCACAAGGAAAGGCAAGGCGATTCGGTTCCGGGCAGCGGACGTCCGCGACATGGGGCGCTCCGCGGCGGGAGTGCGCGGTATCAACCTCGCCAAGGGCGACGTGGTGATCGGAATGGTGGTGGCCAAATCATCCGGATCGGTGCTGGTCGTAAGCGAACGGGGGCACGGCAAGCGAAGCCGCATCCAGGATTTCCGGCTTACCCGGAGGGGCGGCAAGGGCGTCATCGCGATTCACATCACCGCAAAAACCGGTAACCTGCTTGCCATAAAACGCGTCACCGACAACGACGACCTGGTCATTATCAGCTCAAAAGGCATGGTCATCCGCCAGCACATCAAGAACATTCGGATCATGGGGAGGAATGCGCAGGGGGTTCGTTTGATCAACCTGTCCGAAGGCGACATCATCGCAGACGTCGCTACCGTCCGGTCCAGCGACGATCTCCCGGACAACAACGGTTTTCCGGACAACGGCGAGGAAAAGTAGCGCGAACACGGAGAGCGCGACGTCATTTTCCCGGTAAATCCAAAGGCGAATTTCTCAGTTCGCCTTTTTCCTTTCGAGCAATCTCCTGAAAATCGTGGTCATTATCAGTACGCCCGCTTTGACGGAACCCGACACCGTGCCGGAGACCTTGGACGTCCCAATCCGCCGGCGGTATGTGACGGGAATTTCCATGCAGCGCAAACCCATGCGTGCGGCGCGTATTTGCATATCCACCGTCCATCCGAATGTCGGGTGAAGCTCTCCCATATCGATCAACGCATCGTATGCAATAGCGCGAAACGGACCGAGGTCGGAAAAGCGCGCATGCCAGAACAGGCGAATGAGCGATGTTGCGAGCCGGTTGCCGAACATCTGCTGCGGCGTCAGCGCGCCGTCCTCCGACGTACCCAGCACGCGCGACCCGATAACGAAATCCGCCTGCCCGCGCAGAATTGGATCAACCAGCACCGGCAGCTCTTCCGCGCAGTCACTGTAATCGCCGTCCATGAAGGCGACAACCGCCGGCGGCCGGTCACGCATGGCCTCGATCCC
>JALUUP010000346.1 GCA_027021285.1 Bacteroidota bacterium
CCTCTTACGACCGGTTGATGTACGATATCAGCGAGTATTGCCATGATGTGGAATCCGCCTACCTCCAGTTTAAGATCGTCCCTTCCGGTCCGGTAAAGGGGTGCAGTATCTTCGACGATTTCAGTCAGGATTACTACCGTTTCTCGGATAACTACCCCTATGCCCCATGTGTGTCATCCGGCGAAGAAAGCGCTGAAGACATTCTTCCGCGAGTTTCCGCTGAAACGGATCCTACATCGAACCGATTGCGAATCGTGGTTGAAACGTATCGCGAACGAGACGTCCGTGTATGGGTGCGTTCTTCCTCCGGAGTCATCGCGAAAGCGTTCAAAACTGCACGAACCCTTCCAGGAATAATCGTCATTCCATTGAACCGCGAAGAACTCTCCCCCGGCGTTTACTACGTAGATGTCATCAGCGAGGTGGAAGCGACTTTTGAATCCAAACGGTTCGTCGTTCCAGAGTGACGAGACCGTCTTGAACTCGCATACTTCTTACTTCGGAGGATTCCGGTCCAGGCGGGCCTGCAACGAGTCGGCAACCTCGCGGGCGAGAGTCGAGAGCGCGGGGTCTTCACGCGCCATGCGCTCCGTGGCCTCGATGCGTCTCCCGGCGAGGTATCGGCTGAAAGGCAGGCGGTAGTTCATGCGGTCGTCCATCCAGTAACGAAGCGTGTCTTCACGCGTCTCGGGACCGGGAATCGGCCTGAAGCGCTGCTCGTACACCCCGTCGCCGGATGTAAAAACCGCGACCAGGAGCAGGATGGTTCCGCCGATTCCGCCCACAATGGTAACCAGTTTCATGAATCGCGACATGTCAATTCCCTTTGCTCTTCACGGTTCGTACCGAGAATCTATGGATGGATCTCAATACACGTACTGAAGCGCCTTTTCCATCCCCTGCCCCTCCCGCACGATCGTGAACTCGGAACCGGTCATGTCGATGATGGTGGAAAACGTTTTGCGCAGGCGCTGGTCGTCGTCAACGATCACGTCCACGAGTTTTTCCATCTGCTCGAACAGCTCGTCGATCATCTCCGGTTCTTTTCCGTCGGGCAGGCGCGCGGAGGTGGAAACGAGCGGAGAGCCCAGCTCCTCCAGGATGGCATTGCAGATGGCGTTGTCGGGAACCCGGATGCCCGTGGTCTTCTTCTTCGAATCCTGGACGATGCGCGGTACCGATTTCGAAGCCGGAAGCAAAAACGTGTAGGGCCCGGGTATAAGGCGCCGGATAATCCGGTAGGCGCGGTCGCTGACGTGGGCATATTCCGCGATGTTGCTCATGGAATCGCAGAGGAAAGACAATTGCTTCCGGGAATCCATGCGCTTGATTTGCCGGATGCGGTTGATTCCCTGTCGATTGCGCAGGTCGCACCCGATGGCATAAACGGTATCGGTGGGGTAGAGCACAACTGCGCCGTTGCGGATTTCTTCCACGATCTTGGCAATCTTGTATTGCTGCGGGTATTCGTGGTACACGTTGTAGATTATAGCCATGCTTCTTCGAAAAACCGTGATTCGCGAAATCTTCTGGTGAACGGGGAAACACGCCGCACGTGTGTATCACCAGCGCAGTGCCGACCAGGCAAGCCATTCCCCGGGCGAACGGGATTCCCTTAGTAACGCACCGTCTTCAAAGATACGAGGATTCTTCCGGGGAAAAAACGTGCGGCTTGATACGGGTAAAAAATCATCCCCGTCGTTTGGTGGTGGTGCATTTCATCGTCACAGGATGTATTTTGCGTTCCATGAAGACGACCACACGGAAACTGTCGTTGCGATTCATCGGGGCGCTCGTGCTGACGCTGGCTGTCCTGCCAGGGTGCGGTGTCGTTCGCTACGCTTCGGCGCCCATGCAGCAGGGTTCCAGCCAATCCATGACCCCGGGACTAAGCCTGGCCACCCCGAAGGGCGATGTAACGTTTGCCGCCGGAGCGTGGCGGCTTTCGATGGAAGGCGTGCAGGGAATGCTGTATGAAAACGGCGCCGCGTCTT
>JALUUP010000347.1 GCA_027021285.1 Bacteroidota bacterium
AGCCGCGGGCCTCGTCGTAAATCTCCTGCGTCGTCCGATGCGTGTACCACTGGGCGGGGGACGTCCGCGGCCAGGTCTGGGCGGCAAGAAGAAGGGATGAATAGTACATGACCCAGTGGTTTTCCGTGTCGCCGCGGTACACCGGGTTTTCCGTCATCACTGTCTGTATCTGTCGGGCAATGCCTTCAGGCAGGGAGTCCCGGCAATGCAGGTAGAGCGCCATGACCGGCACGGTGAAAAACATGGAGTGGCGCGGGTTGTCGAGCTGTTTTTTCACGTGCGACCAAAGAGCGGGATGGGCGGAACCTTTGCGCACTTCCAGGATGCTTTCGTAAAATCCCGGCCACTTCGCACCGGATACGCGGAGTTTTTTCTCGAAGTATTGAAGCAGGGAATCGCGACGCTGAAAGAACATCTCGCTGGTTTCCTTGCGATACATGTCCTGTCGCTCCGCCATGGTCGCGAAGCTCAGGAAGCCCGGTTCACGGGACGGAGGCTGTTCAGGTACGAGGGCAAGGGAAGCGAAGCAAATATCGCGGATGAACGCGCCTTCCAGCGAGAACATCTTCCATGACGAGCCGCCGTCCCGTGATTCGTACAGGCCGTCGTTGCTGGCGAGGACGAGGCGGTCCGGGATGCCCGGGTCGAAAGCAATGTCGAAGACGAAAAGGCTGTCCGGCAGCCCCGCGCTGTTCCGGCTCCAGCTTGCGCCGTCACTGCTCAGGTAAACTGCTCCAATGCCTCCGCAGGCTAGCGCGGTGGCGCCCTGTTCGATGCAGAACAGCGTGGCCGGAAGGCCGTCGATCTCGGTCCACGTTTCGCCGTGATCCGATGAATGCAGAAGGCCGCGCCCGTCCGAAGGCGCCCACATCTCCTCCGGATCGTTTCGGTTCTGGAGAATCCTGCGAACGCTGACGCGGGGACCGCGGGGCTGCACGGTTCGCCCTTCGTCTTCGCTCACGAAGACCCCGTTTTCCGTGGCGATCCATAAAGTGCCCGGCTGATCGGCGTCCTGGACGATGTCGCTGCAGAAACGGAAATACGGGTCGTGAGGCAGTTTCTTCCACGGTTGCGACGATGTAATATCGCTGCACGAGAAGACGCCGTACGCGGTCGCGGCCCATGCCCGCCGCGGATCGCGCGAGTCGATGCAAACGCGTTGCACCTCCGTCATTTCCCACCCCCCGGTCAAGGTCCAGTTTTGGCCCGCGTCCCGGCTGACCATGACGCCGTTGCCGCAGGCGAGGTACAACCACTGCCCGGTCGTGTCCACGGCGACCGAGGATGAAATAAGTTCCTTCCAGGTGAGGCTCTTCCAGGCGCTGTCCTTTTCCATCCACTGGAGGAGGCCCGTAGGCGGCGTGGTCTTTCCAACGACGTAACTGTTGTAGAAATACATGGGAACAAGGAGCCGGGGGGCCGTTTTCGGAACCGGCTGTTCGCTCGGCGATTTGACGCAAGAGGAAAGGACGAGAAGCGTCAGGACGGCAGGCAGTAGAACGCGGGTGACGCGGGAATACATTGTTGAACCTTGTTGCATGGTGTATGGATTCTCCTTAGTTCGCGATTGGTTGAGTCTTTTTCTTCCGTGATCCTCCGAGCATGAACAGTAGTCCCATGAAAAGCAGGATGGCCGCCAGCCCGAGGTACTTGCCCGTCTCAAGCGCTTCCCGTGTGGACAACACGGATTCCACGACCAGGACGACCAGGACCAGCGCGGCGATGATGAAAGTAAGTACGCCGATGAATCTGAACGTCTCAAGGGCCGCTTCCCGGGAACCTGTCACTTCCCGCACGACGTCAACCGGTGTATCGAGCCGCCGGTAAAATTCATCCACGGCCCGGGTGTCCTCCTTGACAGCAAACCTGGAGGCGAAGAACAAGAAGGCCAGGACGGTGGCGGTGCCGTACGTCCATATGACCTGGTGAGCGGTGAGACCGAGGGGAATGGAAATGGTGGAAAGTCGCATGATAACGGGG
>JALUUP010000348.1 GCA_027021285.1 Bacteroidota bacterium
CCGATTCCGCCGCCAACCAGGACTGCCGTCTCGTAATCACCGTCGAGGCCGAAAGAATTGCCGAGGGGCCCCAGGATATCCACCGTGTCTCCGGGTCTTTTTCGCGCCAGGATGTTCGTGCCCTTCCCGACAACGTAGTAGAGGAATTCACACTCTTCACCTATCGGTCGCGATATACTGTACGGCCGGCGCAGCAAGGGATCGAGCACCTCGTCCACGCGCATCGTGACGAATTGCCCGGGCTCCGCCACCGCCGCCAGTTCGGGAAAATGCACGCGCAAGGCGTATGTATCCCGTGCCACCGGCTCATTGCGGGTGATGGAGACTTCGCGCTGAAACTTGTTCATACCGTTAACCCGTAGCCGTCGAGAAAAGCAGGAATGCACGCGCCCGGTTCACCGGGCCTGCGTTCGGGACCGGGTTCGCCGCCGCCCGGTTCCGAAGGAGGCTGGTCTTCGCGCAATCCGGGTGGAGTGCCCGGGTCTCCTCCCGGTGGCATTTCACCGGGGGGCATTCCTCCAGGAGGGACGTCACCCGGCGGAAAATCGCCGGGAGGTCGTTCGCCGGGAGCGCCTTCTTGACGCATACGTCGCTTTTCTTCCAACTCCCGCATGATATCCTTGTATCGATCAGGATCTGTCTTTTTGAGGTGTTCGAGCACGCGGGGATCGTTGATGTAATCCATCGGGGGATCGGCAATCACACCGCTGATGTACTGCTGGATGATGGAATCCCGGAAGGCTTTTTGCTCGGCGTACAACCCTTGTTTAAGCTGGACCTTTCGAATGATCTCGACGACTTTTTTCGCCCGCTCCGTGCACGGCGACTTGGGATATTTCGCTATCAGCGTTCTGTACGCCGCAAGAGCCCTGGCGGAATCGCGCAAATCCAGTTCGCACGTCAAGCCGATGGCGAGGTGTGCGCGTGCGCATTCCTCGCTCATGGGAAAGCGTTCGATAAACTTCTTGAGTTCCTCGATGCCCCGTTCATATTCCCCGCGCTCGAGGTAGGCGGCGGCAAGGTCGTACTCCTTGCGAATCACCTCCGCGCTGTCCGGAGGTACGGGGAGATTCCGGTCCTTGAGAACCTGGCGCGCGTAGGGCGAGTCCGGGAACCGTCGCAGGAGTTCATCTTCCCGGGCAACCGCCTCGTCTTCCTTGCCGAGATCACGGTCGATCTGCGCGAGGAAGTAATAACCCTGCGCGCGCCGCGAGGTACCCAGGCTGTCTTTCATGGCAAGAAAAAAGTAGTGCCGCGCCGAATCGAGCATCCCGACCTTGTTGTACATGATGCCGCCCATGTCGAACCGGAGGAGGGCGAGCGCGTGACGAAGAGAATCAAGAGGCACCTTGCTCAAATCAAGCCGTCGATAAGCCGGTTGTTCCGCTTTCTTGTACACCTGCTGGCGAGTGAGATTCAGGTTCCCCGCGGCGACGGTTTTCGTCGGTTCGTCAATACTTGTAATACCCGTATTTCTCCCGTGGGGACGCCTTCGCGACCGGGCCATCTGCTTTCGACGCGCCATCAATTCGTCCTCGGACGGACCTTCCTTCAGCCTCTTTTCCCGTTCCAGGCTGTCGGCAAGCGCTTGTAACGAGTCGCGAACGGCCAGGCTGTCCGGGTTCATGACGTAAAACAGGAGCGTATCGGTATCGAAGATCTTGTTTCGGAGCTTCCTGTATTCCTGGAGGTCCTTGGCGCGTTTATCCGCCTTTCTCGCCGTGGGTGAAGTCGCGTAAGCAATCTTGGATTTTTCATAATTTTCGGCGGCATTATCCAGGTCCTTGTACACCGTTTCGTAAATGCGCCCGATCGCGTAGAATGCCTCCGCCGCTTCCGGCTTGTTCTTGTAAGTCGTATCAATCATCGTGTACAATGCAAAGGCCTCGTCGATCTTCCCCTGTGCGGCCAGCCCGTGGGCGATCTCGATCTGGATTTCTCCCTGTTTATCAAGGTACGCGGGGTTGTCAAGCATGTC
>JALUUP010000349.1 GCA_027021285.1 Bacteroidota bacterium
TCGGTGATTTTTTACAGCGACGAGGAACAACGGAAATTGGCGGAAGACTACAAGGCGGAGCTCGAACGCGCCGGGGTCTTTGACGATCCCATCGTAACCGAGGTTGTTCCCCTCGTGAAATTCTATTCTGCCGAGGACTATCACAGGAATTATTACGCCCGCAACCCCGACCAGGCGTATTGCCGACTCGTCATTCGTCCCAAGCTGGAGGAGTTCACGCGGAAGTTCAAGGACAAGCTGAAAAATCCCTCCAGGTGAACAGCAACACCTTTCCGTGAGCGCATGTCGGACCGCACCGGCATCGTCAATTTGCTCTCCATTCCTCCCTTGCGTATACTTAGTTTCGGAAGTAGAGAGGATACGCCACAGATCGATTCTTTCGAACACCGATGATCCCTCGATGAACTTTTTTGCCTTGAGACCACATCACGACAAGACCCGTTCTTCCCGCGCCACTGACTCATACATTTTGCGTACTACCCTTTTCCCACACGAACAAGATCAACGCTCGTATCGGCCACGTTCGCATGTCCGGCCGAAGTTACACGGATACCAGACTTGAGGAGAAATAGACCATGAGTGTGTTGAACAACCTGTTTACGCGGTCGCCGTTTTCCCCGCTGCAATCACACATGGAGCGGGTTGCCGCTTGCGTGGAAAAACTGGAAGACCTCTACGATGCCTATACGCACAATGATTACGAACGCCTGGAGCAGATCGCGACGGAAATCTCTGAACTGGAACACATGGCGGACCTGGCGAAGAACGACATTCGCAACAACCTCCCGCGCGGGCTGTTCCTGGCAATCAATCGGGCGGACCTTCTCGGCATCCTTGCCATCCAGGACACCATCGCGGACAACGCCGAGGACATTGGTGTGCTGATGACACTGAAGAAGTTCGAACCGATCGAAGGGCTCCAAGACGATTTGAAAGCGTTTCTCCAGAAGAACCTCGAGGCGGTTCGTCACGTGCACAAGATCATTCGTGAGCTCGATGAATTGCTTCAGGCGTCGTTCGGAGGCAAGGAAGCGGAGAAAGTACGGCACATGGCCAACGAAGTCGCATACCTCGAACACGAGGCGGACCTGATGCAGCGGAAGCTTCTCGCGAAACTGTACAACATGGACGAGACGCTGTCATACAGTAATTTTACCTTGTGGATTCATATTCTCCAGGCTGTGGCCGACCTCGGGAACAAGTCTGAAAATCTCGCCAATAAAATCTCCATGCTTCTGGATGTTCGATGAAAAATCAGTCACAACCCTGTCGCGCGCGGGCAGGAACACAGCACAGTTTCACACGCCGGGAAAGTGCCCATGAGCGTTGAATACATTCTTCTCGCCATTGCGAGCGCGGGCGGGTTCTACATGGCGTGGAGTATCGGCGCCAACGATGTAGCCAACGCCATGGGGACCTCGGTAGGATCCGGCGCGCTCACCGTGAAGCGGGCGGTAATCCTGGCAGCGACGCTGGAATTTGCCGGGGCGTTATTTGCGGGCACCCACGTTTCGGAAACGATTCGCAAAGGGATCATCAATCCGATGATTTTCCAGGGTCACGAGCTCGATCTCGTCTTCGGAATGATCGGAGCGTTGCTCTCCGCCGCCGTATGGCTGCAGATCGCTTCGTACTACGGCTGGCCTGTGTCAACGACCCATTCCATCGTAGGAGCGGTGCTTGGTTTCGGGATAACCTACGGCGGTCTTAATGCCGCGGACTGGTGGAAAGTCGGTTCCATCGTGGCCAGTTGGGTGACTTCGCCTCTTATCAGCGGCACCATCGCCTTTCTTTTATTCACCATGGTGCGAAGGCTGATTTATTTCAGCAACGATCCGGTGGGGGTTGCGAAGCGAACCACGCCGTACCTCGTGTTTCTCGTCTTTTTCGTGTTGACGCTGGCAATGGTTTTCAAGGGATTGAAGAACCTCCATCTCGATCTCGACCTGGGGAACGCGGTGTTAACAGCCACCGTC
>JALUUP010000350.1 GCA_027021285.1 Bacteroidota bacterium
CGCGATGCGCAACTCCCTGAAACGGGCGAAAAATTGATCCAACCGATCCTTTTCAAAATGCGTCATGAATTTCCACGCAGTTGTCTGACAATTCCAGCAAGCACTTCATACCCTTCACCGCAGCCTGGAGCGAAGGAACTGGAGGATGCTCGCCCAGGCCTGGACGGAATTGACCGGGTGGTAGTTCCGGTGCAAGGGATTGAAGAAAAATCGCTTCGCCTGCTTGTACATGTTGACGTATCCTTTCTTGCCGTTGTCCCACAGGATTTCTTTCAGGTTGTTGGCCCTGGCCATGTTGAATTCCCCGTCCAGCTCGGCAACGTGAATGTAAATCGGACAGGTCAGGTTGGACGCGTCCCGCTCGATAGTCGATTTCAACGTGGGATAGAATACGATGCAGGCGGAGAACATGGGGATGGCAGTGACCATCTTCAGCGCGATGTCCGCTCCCACGTCCATTCCAATCACGGCGATGCGATCCCCCGTCGCGGAATCCGTCACGATTTCCAGCGCAAGCGCGTTGGCAAGGCGAATATCGGATGAATCAAAGTGCACCTCCGGGTAGGCCTGCGACGTATCCACGGCGACCGAGCGGATGTGCATCACGTAAGCGTTCACGCCCTTTCCCGCCAGGCTCTGAATCAATTGCCGGGACCCCAGGTTCACCCCGAAGCGGTCCGGGAGAACCAGGACGCTGTTGAACCGCCCCGGTCTATTCGGACGGGCGTACTCGACGACAACGGAATCACCTCCCAGCTTGAAAATCGCCCGGTGCAAACGCACCGAGTCGGCGGGCGCAAGGGCAAACGCGGCGCAATTCCACGCGGCGGCAAGCGCAAGGATGAAAATTGCCTTTTTCATTGTCTCGGTGACATCACTTACGATTTCATGCGGGCGCCGTGTTCTTCACGGTCGAAGATCCAGCCCGCCAATTTCCCGATGTTTACGGTCTGGAAATTCTCCCAGTACTCGCGGCTGCGAATGAACCGCGAGCTCGTATCTTCTTTTGGGATATCGTCCACTTCGGCCATGATGGCTTCGATCCGGGATTTCCACCTGGCAAAATTCGAAACGCGGAGATCCACCCATCCGTCGTGCGCCCACTTGTCCACTAATTCCGGGGTGACCTCTCCCTGCTCCAACTGGTGCCCGGGGGGAATCTTCATCACCGGGCCGCGAAGCATGGACGTTCCGTCGGGCAGCAACACGGCAATTCCGATGGAAAGAATGTTGCTGCGGGTCTTTCCCTCCCTGGAGAGAAACTCGAGCGCTTCCCGCGACAAGTCTTCCGCCGAAGAATCCCGCACGGCCAGCATCGATCCCCTGAGGCGCTTGAGGAGATACGCTTCATAGAGCAACTTCGAAAGCCGCGGCGGTCCAAGCAGTTCGAAGGCTACGCTGTCCTCGCCCGTTTCCTGCTCCAGTTTGTTGAGCTGGCTCAGGGCGGTATGCAGCATGAACCCGGCCCGGTACGTTGGTTCCAGCACCGCGTTGTCGAGCGCGTTCACGATGTCGTGGCCGGTGTTCCCGCCCCGGATTTCCCGCACCACGTCCTCGGCGACCTCTTCCGGTGTGACGAATTCCATCTGACCCGCCGTGGTAATGGCCTCGAATTCGCCGCGGGAAAATGTACCGTTTTCCCCCGTGTCGATGAACACGCTCCGGAGCGTCGCCTGTCGGGCTTTCCACATTTCGTTGTCGCCGGACAGGGACAGGCATTCCGAGACCGGGCGCGCGTTCTCTACGGGCGCGTCGAAGAGAGGAATGGGTTTGCCATGCCGCTTGATCTGGTCCACCCCGATGCTTTTCCAGGCGATAGCGCCGGTGGGCTTGATTTCCTTGACCATTGGCGCATCGGGAGTGCGGCCCATGAGAAAAAGCAGGAGGGAATGCGCGCCGGCCACGGCGGACTTGCTCAGAAGCACACGCGACGGACGTTCCTCGCTGTGCGTGTAAGGAATATTGAGCCA
>JALUUP010000351.1 GCA_027021285.1 Bacteroidota bacterium
GAGCACGGGCGCAGCGGCGAAACCGAGGGCTTTCTTGATCATGGGAAGACGGCGACAACTGCCTCCGAGATTCTGGAGTTCGCGCGGCGTGATCCTCCCCGTGCACACGCGGGCGATCAGTCGCTCGAAATCACTCGTCTCGTCCAGGAGACGGGCAATGACTTCCAACTGGTCCGGATGATTCACCAGGTCCTTCACTCCCTGCTGGCGAAAGCGGATTTCATCGACGCGCTTCAACGGGTGCGTGATCCAGGACTTGAACAAACGGCCTCCCACGGAGGTGCGCGTCTTGTCCAGGATCGAGATGAGGGTCCCTTCCCTGCCCTTGCCGCTCATTGAAACCGTGATTTCAAGATTCCGCCGGGTAGCCGCATCCAGCGTGATGTAATCCTCGGCGAAGAACCGCCGTATGGACCGCAGGTGCGGGAGGTTGGCTTTCTGCGTCTCCTTCAGGTAATGCATCGCTACCCCGGCGGCGACAATCCCTTCGTGCAGGTCGTCGATCCCGAAGCCTTTCAGCGTCTGGGTCTTGAAATGCAGCGCCAGCAACTCGTAGCCGACGTCGCGCGTAAACACCCAGTCGTCGATCTTCGTCAGCGCCGCCGGGAGGGGGTACTTCCCCACGAGCTCGTTCCAGCGCTCCTCGTCCCCCCGTTTTAACAGGATCTCCCTCGGATTCAGGGCCTCGATCTGGTCCCGCAGAACCCGGTACGGAATTTCCGACGTGAAGAAATCCCCCGTGGAAGCATCGACGAACGCCACGCCGGCGTGCTCCTTTCCGAAGACAATCGCCGCCAGGTAATGGTTTTTCTTGTGCTCCAGGATCTTGTCCGTGAAGACGACTCCCGGCGTCACCACTTCCACCACGTCCCGCTTGACAAGCCCTTTCGCGAATTTCGGGTCTTCGAGCTGCTCGCAGACGGCGACCCGGTAGCCCGCGCGAACCAGCTTGGGCAGGTACGAATCGAGCGCGTGGTGTGGAAATCCCGCCAGCGGCACTTCCGCCGCCGCCCCGTTTGCTCTCTTCGTCAGGGTGATCCCCAGGACCTTCGCGGCAGTGATCGCGTCTTCCTCGAACGTCTCGAAGAAATCCCCCATCCGGAAGAGCAGCAAGGCGTCGGGATACTGGCTCTTGATCCGGCGATATTGTTTCATCAGGGGAGTCATGACGCGCGTCTTCTCAACCTGCACTCTCTTGAATCAGTCCGTATCCTCCCGCGGGCAATCATTCCGGTTGCCTCTCGAACAAATCGATGATCTGAAACCGAACCGCGTCAACCAGTCCCTGGTCAGTGACTTTTAGCGCGGGAATTGGAGACAACGCCAGGAACGACAGGGTCATGAACGGGTCGGGAAGCGTCCCGCCGATACGATGGGAAGCTTCGATGAGATCATCCACTTTTTTCCTCACGTACGGCAACGGCCGATCCGAGACGAGTCCCGCCACGGGCAACGGCAGTTCCTCGAGTACGTCTCCGTCCCGAACAACGCACTGCCCACCGCCTATCTCGGCAAGCCGCTCGACGGCTCGCTTGATGTCGGCGTCGTTGGTTCCTACCACGATGATGTTGTGCGCGTCGTGAGCAACCGTGGATCCCAGGGCGCCCGATTTCAAACCGAAGCCGCGCACGAAACCGAGGCCGATATTGCCCGTGGCGCGGTGGCGTTCCACTACGACCAGCTTGAGAATATCGCGCTCGACGTCCGGCACCACCTCCCCGTTCTCCACCTTCGGCGTCTCCAGGACGTCGTTCGTAACGATCTGGCGCGGGACGAGTTCGATAACGTGCATCTTTCCTTCCCGGGCAGGAACACGGAGGTCCTGTTCCCCCACTTCGGCCACGCGCATGGTCCGGTATAAGAAATCCGGTATGCTGCCGCTCTCCACTTCCGTCACGAGCTCCCGGTTCTCGGCCACCAACACGCCGCGTTTGAAGACCATTTCCGCCCTCGGAGCGTTCAGGTCGGAG
>JALUUP010000352.1 GCA_027021285.1 Bacteroidota bacterium
GACGGTATTCCCGACCCGCACCGAATCGAAATCGAGAACGTTCACGTCGAGATCGAGGTTGGGCGAAACGGCCCGGCCCCGCAGCGGGAGGGTCATATCGACGTTCTGGCTGAGCAGTGTCGCGATCTTGCGATACACGGCAATGAGGTCTCTCTTCGTCGAAGCGGTGAAATACTGCCCGCCGGTGCTGTTCGCTATCTGGGTCAGGGGCGCTTCCTCGGCGTTGCCGATGCCCACGGTAAAGATCCGCACACGCGCCCCGTTGGCAGCGGTAATGACATCACTGATCGTTTCCCCGCTGCCGCTGCAGTTATCCGCCCCGTCCGTGAGGGCGATGATGACTCGTTGATTCGAACGGGGAGCCAGGAGATTTACGACCTTTACCAGCGCGTTATACAGGCACGTGTAATTCCCGAACGCGCTGGCGGGCACGGCGGCGGACAACGCAGACTTGTTCGAGGTGAACGTCTGAAGGACGCTGTAATCACTTGTCGCGGCAAACCGTACGACGGCAGCCTCGTCGGTGATATCGGGCGTGTTGAGCAAACCGCCGATAAAATCCACCCCGGCGTCGTGCGCGGCGCTGATGCGGCTGACGTTGCTTCCGGCGTCAGGGTCGTACACGTCCTCCTGGTTCATGCTGTTGCTGACGTCGAAGAGGAGAGCGATCGACAGCGGCAACCGGGTGTCCGCGCGGAAATTCAACGTCACGGTGTCCAGGGCCGGCGCCAGCGTCGGACGGTAGCAGATGGTCACGCTCCGTGAAGCGGCGGGCGCAATGGAAAACGGCACCGCGATCGATCCGCTGAACGGCAACGGAACGTCGTCGAAAGATCGCACCGTGAGCGTCGTGTCACCGACGTTGCGAAAGACCACGTCAAGGCACTTGGTGGTTCCGCAGAACGTCGTATCGAAATCCAGCGACTCGGGAACCAGTTCGAGTATCGGGCCCTTGACTTGCGCGCGCGATGGAACGAAAATAACGAACACGAAAAGCAGCGCGACGGTGAAGAATGATTTTGAAAGAGATGGCGGGAGATTCATGGCAGGACTCCGTACACAAGCCGGAAAATTTTCAGACGTTCAATGATACAAATTTTTCGAGAGAAAGTGAATGGTCGCGCTCGGCATGTACCGGGACTGCGGATACTTCGAGTACGGTCACGTATCGTTCACCAGGAGGATCTTCCCGGCCGTCATGTTTTGAACGTATTCCGCGATACCGTCCCTCGCATGCGCAAGGGGAACGTGTTTCCGGATTTCTGTTTTCAATTCGCTGTTCAGAAATTTCTGCAGGCCAAGGGCCAGGCGAAGCTGATGCCGGAACGGCGTATCCCGGATCCAGTCCACCAGCCAGAATCCCTCGAGGAATTTCTTTTCGAAGATAAATCGTCCGGGCGTGATCCGGCAATTTTTCAAGGAAAGTGAACCGTACACGACAACTTTTCCACCCCGTGGCAACGCGCGCAAAAGGCGCTCGGTCATATCGCCCGCTACGGCGTCGAAAGCAATCGTCGGTTGAAGATCGCGACACGCGGCCCCGAGCTTCTCTCCAAAATCCGGGTCGCGCGTACAAAGGACAGTTGCCACTCCACGCGACTGCAGGAACTCGACTTGTTCGGCCCGGTGAACGAGATGAATGCCGGGAATGCCGAATCGTTCGGCCAGCGAGGCGATCATGCGGCCCACGGCGCCCGCGGCAGCGGTCTGCATGAACGCGCGATGCTTTCCCTCTCTCACTTGCCGCACAAGGATGCTGGCAGTCATCGGGTTGATCAACATGGTGGCTCCCTGCTCAACACCCGTCTTTCCGGAAAGCGGTACGCAACGCCGGGCCCCGGTCACCATGTACTCTGCCCATGTGCCGTCCCCGCGGTCGGGAGCGCCGCAAGCCACCCGTTTCCCGTGGAGAAAACGGCCCAGCATCCCCTTTCCCGCCGTGACGACGACACCGGTACCCTCGAAT
>JALUUP010000353.1 GCA_027021285.1 Bacteroidota bacterium
TCACCTCATGTCCCAGGTCGATCGATCCCTGCTTCCGATCCTTGACGAGCGCCCGGACCAGCAATCGGTTTTGGTTATTCTCGTGACAGCCGATCGCGGGTTGTGCGGCGCGTTCAATACAAACCTTGTGCGTTTTACAACAGGCCTGGTAAAGAACGAGTACCGCGAGTTCTATGAGCAGGAAAAAGTCAAGTTGCTTTGTATTGGAAGAAAAGGGATCGATTTCTTCTCAAAGCAGGATATTGAAATCGTTGAAAAACACGTTGGCGTTGTCAACACGCCTGATTATACGGTTTCCAACCAAATCATGAGCGGTGTTATTCGGGGGTTCCTGGCCGGGGAGTACGACAAGGTTGTACTCATCTACAACGAATTCAAATCTGTTATCAGCCAACGTATTGTCGCTGAGGATTTGCTTCCCGTTCCTTCCGAGCCGGAAGAGATTCACGTGATGGATGGGCACGAATATCACCCGTATACGCAGTACATCTATGAGCCCAGTGAACGGACGCTGATGGAATCACTCGTTCCGCGCAGTCTCGATTTTCAATTGTACACCGCGATGCTGGAATCGAATGCGGCGGAGCAGGGCGCGCGTATGACGGCGATGGATACGGCTACAACCAACGCGCGGGATATGATCACCGAACTTACGTTGCGGTACAACCGCGAACGACAGGCGGCCATCACCAAAGAACTTTTGGAAATTGTCTCGGGGGCGGAGGCGTTGAAAAACGTCACGTGATCCGACACGCCTTTCTTACAAAAAACGCTCATCTGAGGATGAGCGTTTTTTATTATGATGCTGTTTTATGCATCGAGTTTCGTTTCAAGTGTGCGCTCAACTTTGCGGCGCATGACTCGCAAAAATGCGCGGTTGGGGACCGCCGAAGGATCTCAACGGAAATCGGATTCTTGCAATAGATACAGTTTCCGTACGTGCCTTCTTTCATTCTGTACAAGGCAAGACGCAGCTCGTTCAATTGGGGATCGCCCTTGAAAGCCAAATGTGCATCCAGGTTGTTTTGGTCGATGGAATCGAGACTCTGTCCATAGCTATGGATCAGAATGTGTTGAATACGATTCAATATCGTTTCCCGGAGTTCGTGTACTGTTCTAGCATCCATCGTTCCTCCATGATCTGTATCATACGGTATCCTGCGTGGTTCCGAATCGTAGTACCTGAATGTAGAAAGTAAACCGCATTATGTCAAGGCTTAATTCCGGGATGATAAATGTTGCGCATGGCGATATGTTGTACCGTGTTGAAATCCGGACGAGACAACGTACCCCTGGAAATGCTCGCGGTTTGAAAAACGCCGACGTGATATCTATATTGACTCCGGCTTTGTTTGCATCACCGGGGGGAAGGGACGATCGCTCTCGGTTATTTATCGTGAAGGATAGTGATGGCCGGGGGGATTGAATTTCTTTGAAGAATGATGAGAGGAAATGCGCATATCGTTGTCGGATCGATCGCCTTTGCCGTCCTGTTATGGTTCAGTGTGACGATGGGAAGGTCGTTTAAGTCCGAGTTGAAAGTCCCTCTGGTAATTACCGATATCCCCACAACGTCCGCCCTTGCTTCGAATTTGCCATCCTATCTTGACGTTAATGTCCGGGGGACGGGATGGCAACTGCTCTTTTTACATCTGGGACAGCCCGTGCGTTACGAGATATCCGCGCGTAAGTTCAAGAATGTCCGCGTCTTTTTGACCAACAAGTACTTGTCGGACCTTGTTCGGCTTCCCCCCGGTGTGATGGCATTGCGGGCGTATCCCGACACGTTGTACCTGAACTTCGAAAAATTCATCGAGAAGAAAGTCCCGATCAAGCTGGTGGCGAAGCTGTCATATGCCGAGAACTTTGGTCCGGTATCGCCCCCGCGACTTGTGCCTGCCGTTGCCAGGATCAATGGCGCTAAATCCATTGTTTCATTGATCAAGTCATGGCCGACGAAACTGGTAACGTTGAATGATATTTCGAAACCCGTTCGTATGGAAGTGGAACTCGTTGATTCTCTTTCTTCATTGGTCAATGTTTATCCGGGGCGCGTCCTGCTGAAGATTAATGTCGAACAAATGGCCGAAGACTGGTTTGGGCCGGTTCCGATCACCATCAGGCATGTCCCGCGTGGTAAGGAAGTCATGTTAGCGCAGCCGTCCGTTCGAATCCTCGTGCGAGCGGGTATTTCCAAGCTGAACAAGCTGCGTGTCGAGGAATTCAAAGCCGTGGTGGATTACGGCGACTTGATCTCCGGCAACATCGACGCGTTCCGTCCGGAAATATCAGCTCCGTCGGGTACAATGATTCTCCGTGTCGATCCGGAAGAAATTCCGTTTACCATACGGGAAATCTATTCCGGCCACTAGAATCCACTGCTCCTGCGCTTCCCACGTGAACATCCATTTTCCCCATCTATCATACCTTTAGCAGAAGATTTATGAACCGACTGCAACAGTCCGTCAGGGTTATTGATATTTCGATACCTCTCGACGAACACACGCCCGTTTACCCGGGCGACGTTCCTATCCGGCTCCATCCGCAATCTTCCATTCGAGACGGGGACGTATGTAATCTGTCGTCTGTTACGATGAGCGTCCACAGCGGAACGCACATCGATGCTCCGTATCATTTCGTGCGCGACGGCGCCACGGTGGATTCGCTTCTTCTTGAGCGATTCTGGTGTCCGGCCCGAGTGGTGGCAGTCAACGATGCGCAATCGATCGACACACGGCATCTTCAACCGGGTGTTCTTGAACCCGGTTCGGCCATTTTATTCAAAACCCTCACGGACGCGAACGAACCGGAAAACGAGGAATTCTCGGGTCTTACCGTGGCTGCCGCGGAACGCCTGTGCGACGCTCGCGTCAACATTGTCGGAATTGATCGCGGGTCAATCGAAGGAGAAGAGGATCCGACCTACCCGGTGCACCGGACGCTGCTCGGTGGGGACGTGGTGGTCCTGGAGCGCGTACGTCTCATCCATGTCGAAGAAGGGGATTATCGTCTTGCGTGTTTTCCGCTTCTGATACGGGGAGCGGATGGTTCGCCGGTCCGCGCTGTCCTCTTTCCTGCGTGATCGCAATAACGGGAACGCGCGGGGAGGTCAAGGTTCTCATGCTACAGACCGTTTCCATTCGGTCGAAAATGCGGCGCTGTCAGGTTATACCGGTATGCGGGGGGCAGGGAAGCGATGGCTTTTTCAACATCGGTCGCGTGTTCGAACCAGCCGAAAACAGAGGAACCGCTGCCCGACATCAGGGCGAAGACGGCGCCGTGTTCAAGAAGGTTGGTCTTGAGATCACGTATAGCCGGGTACGCGGAAAATACGACTGGTTCAAAATCATTGCGAATACAACGTTGCAGTTCGCGCGGCGTGGAAAGCAGGCCAATCATGTTATCGGGTAACGGCTCGCGGGTTCGATTTGAATCGTAACCGAGCGCTCCGTACGCCCATGACGTATCGATTTCGATACCGGGCCAGACGGTGAGGATAGTGTATGGTAGATCGAGCCGTACGGGAACGATGACATCGCCCGTTCCCCCGACGCGGGCGCTGGAATCCTGGAGGAAAAAAGGGACGTCAGCGCCGATGGATGCGGCCAGTTCTCCCAGTCGTGTAGGCGAAAGCGGGTTGTCATGCATGGAGTTCAAGAGCGACAGCACGGCCGCCGCGTCTGCGCTGCCGCCGCCCAGGCCCGCGCCCACAGGGATATCTTTCTCGATGTGGATTGCGCACTGCGGTGATTTGCCGATACGTCCGAAAAATATTTCCGCTGCTTTGTAACATGTGTTGGTCTTGTCCGTGGGAAGAGAAATGCCGGATACAGTTAAGATCAAATCATCTGCCTCCTCGATGGTGATCCGGTCGTGCCACGCGATACGATGAAACACGCTGTCGATATCGTGGTAGGTGTCCGGACGCTTTTTAAGAACGTGCAGTCCGATATTGATCTTGGCAAAAGCCTTGGCGCTCGCGCTCATTCGATCCGTTGCAGGATTTCTTCCGCTACTTCAAGCGCCTGTATCGCATCTTCGATTCCCACGACCGGCGGTGTGTCCTGCTCGATCGCCTGGATAAAGAGTTGCTGTTCATATAGAAGGGGGTTGAGTTCCGGTACTTCCGGCTGGTCGTACACGATATTCCGCCGGACGTCTCCCTGCTCGATCTGGCCCAGCAGAACGGTCGAGCCCGGTGTATCGTCTTGCTGCTCCACGATACGAAACACCTCCGTCACGCCCGTCGCGAAATCGATGGACAGGTAAGCATCCTGCTGAAACAAGCGCATTTTTCGCATGGGGCGCTGGGAGATACGGCTGGCCGTAACATTGGCCACGCATCCGTTCTCGAATTCGATTCGCGCGTTGGCGATATCCGGATGGCGCGTCACGACTGCGACCCCGTTGGCGGAGATATGCGTGACCGGGCTGCGGACGAGGCTGAGGATGATGTCGAGATCATGAATCATGAGGTCGAGAACAACGGCGACATCGGTGCCGCGCGGCTTGAATTGCGCCAGGCGATGAGATTCGATGAAACGCGGGGCAAGGTCAAACTTTTCCAGCGCGACGATAGCCGGGTTGAATCGCTCGATGTGACCGACCTGGATGATCAGGTTTCGTTTCCCGGCAATATCGCGAAGGCGGCGGGCTTCCTCGACGTGTTCGGTTACCGGTTTTTCGATGAAAACGTGCTTCGCTTTTTTCAACGCCGCGGCGGCAATCTCGAAATGCGAATGAGTCGGCGTGGCGATGATAACGGCATCCGATTCGTCGAGGAGTGCGTCGGCGGAATCGAAGACCTTCAGCTTGTGTCCGGCGGCGATCTCGGACGCCCGGGCGTGATCGATGTCGTAGATCCCCGCTGGGACCGCTCCTTTCAGGCTGGAAATGAACGACGCATGGACGGATCCAAGGTGGCCGACACCGATGACGCCAAGTCTGACGGGTTGATTCATGACCGTACCGGGGGAACGATCCCGCGTTTACTTTTGGCAATGAAATCCAACAAGTCCAGGAGCTCGGGAATGAGTTCCATCTCTTCCTTGATCTTTTCGACCCCCTGGGAGACGTTCAATCCTGACTCGTAGATGTATGTATAGGCCTGTTGCAACGCTTCGATGGTTTCCCGTGAGAAACCCCGGCGGCGAAGACCGATACGATTCAGCCCTTCGAACCGCAAGGGCTCATGGCCGGCCAGCGCGTAAGGAGGAACGTCCTTGGTGATCCGGAAGCCGCCGCCCACCATGGCGTGCTTTCCGATGCGTTCAAACTGGTGCACGACGGAACCGCCGCCGATGATCGCGTAATCACCGATATGGACATGTCCGCCGAGCTGAACGAGGTTTGCAAGAATGACGTGGTCCCCCAACTGGCAATCGTGGGCGACGTGGACGTATGCCATCAGCAAACAATCGCTTCCGATGGAAGTCGTGCCCGACTCGACCGTCCCCCGATTGAGGGTACAGAACTCGCGAACGGTGGTTCTATCTCCGATGGTCAGCGTGGTCTCTTCACCGGCGAATTTCAGATCCTGGGGAATGCTTCCTACCACTGCGCCATGATGAATATGGCAGTCGCGCCCGATGCTGACGCCGGCTGCTACAAGGCAGTGCGAGGCGATGGTGGTTCCATCGCCGATTTTTACACCGGCGTCGATGATGGAATGAGGTCCGACGGTTACACGGTCGCCAAGTTCGGCGGACGGATCGACGATGGCCATTGAATGAATATCGGGCATAAGTGTATGACGGATAATTCCGCGGTCGGTGGGATCAGGTTTTTTGTGGTTTGGTTTCCCTGGGCATGATAGCCGCTTTCATGACAGCTTCGGCTACGAGGTTTCCGTTGACGAAGCTCTTCCCTTCTATTTCGCAAATGTTGCGGCGAAAGGCCCGCATTTCGACTTCCATGATGATCTGGTCGCCCGGTACAACGGGTTTTCTGAACTTGGCTTTTTCGATGGACATGAAATACACCAGCTTGTCCTTTGGATCGCCGACACTGTTGAGCAGCAGGATACCGCCCGTCTGAGCCATTGCTTCGACGATCAGGACGCCCGGCATGATGGGCCGCCCGGGAAAATGGCCCTCGAAAAACGGTTCGTTCCCCGTTACGTTTTTCACACCGACGATACGATGATCAAGATCGAGCTCGATGATCTTGTCCACCAGAAGGATGGGATAGCGATGGGGGAGAATATTCAGAATTGCGTCGTGATCAAAAACCACTCCTTCCTTTTTCTCATACTGGTACTTCATGACCAGTTTTTTCTGGAGGTAGAGTTTTCGAATCATTTTGGCGAATTCGACGTTACTGGCATGACCGGGACGGGCGGCGAGAATCTGGGCGCGGAGCGGCGCGCCGACCAGCGCAAGGTCGCCCAGCAAGTCGAGAGCCTTGTGACGGGCGGGCTCGTTCTTGAAGCGCAACTGGACGTTGTTCAAAAAGCCGTGCTCGTTGAGATGGATTTTTTCACTCAGATCCAGCTTCTTTCGCAAGCTCTCGATGTCGTCGTCCGCAAGGTCGCGGTCAACGATAACCACGGCGTTGTCGAGGCTACCGCCTTTGATCAGACCCGCGTCATGGAGTGCTTCCACCTCGGTCAGGAAACAGAACGTTCGTGCGGGAGCGAATTCCTTGACGAATTCTTTTTCCAATGAAAACAAGCCCGTGTGCTGGCTTCCAAGAGCGGGATTCTTGTAATCCACCATTACCGTTATCCGGAAAGCGTCGGTGGGAAGGGCAACGATATCCACCTCGTCTTCTTCGGAACGGTAGTGAATAGTCTTGTCGATGACGAGGTAATCCTTGGCGGCTTCCTGGCGCTTGATGCCCGCGGCCTGCAAGGTTTCGACGTACGGCATCGCGCTGCCGTCTCCAACGGGCGGTTCGATGTTGTTTATTTCAATGATGATGTTGTCGATTTCCAGTCCGACAACGGCGGCCAGGACGTGCTCAACCGTGTATATTTTGATATCCCCGTGTCCGAGTGTCGTCCCCCGCGAAACATCCACCACGTAATCAACCAACGCCGGAATTTCCGGATTCCCGCCCAGGTCGGTTCGAACAAAGCGAATGCCGTAGTTCTCCGGGGCCGGTTTGAACGTAAGTGTGCACTCGACGCCGGTGTGCAGTCCCGTCCCCGAGTACGAGGCGGGTTTTTCAATGGTACATTGGTGAACAAGCATAGAAGTACAGAATCAAGTTGTCGGGAATATCACTGCAAAAAAACATATTGATGTAAAATAGCTCCGCTGTTCGTCCGATCAAAATACCGAACCCGCGGTCAGTCAGGTATGTTGTGAAAACACCGGGACGGTTGCGCCAAGCATACCCGCTTTGTTCCCCAGCCGGGCTGGTTGCGCGCTGAGCTTCCCGCGAAGGGGCGCAATGACGTACGTGTTGAGTGATGTGTCAATGCCATCAAAGAGCGGTTTGCCAGCCGCGGCAATTCCACCCCCGATCAGGATGGTTGTGATATCGAGGATATTCACGATGCCGGCCAGGACCAGGCCCGTCTTAAGACCGGCTTCGTACAGGATTTCGTAAGAGGCCCTGTCTCCGTTGCGGGCGGAATCGGCGAGAATCTTGGGGGTGAGTTCATCCTTGGAATACGCGGTCAGGGGAGATTCTGGATGGTGCCGCAGAAATGCTGCGGCGCGTTCGGTGAGATACGCCGCGCCGACGTATGCTTCAAGGCATCCACGGGAACCGCAGTTGCAGGCAGGTCCTTCCGCGTCGATGCTGACATGGCCGATTTCACCGGCGAACCCGTGTTCTCCCCGCCATAATTTCCGGTCGAGAATGATCCCGGAACCGACACCCGTGCCGATGGTCACGAGCATGGAGTTCGGCGCATCCTTGCTCGCGCCGAAATGTGCCTCGCCGAGCGCGGCCGCGTTGGCATCGTTTTCCACGAATACGATCATCCCGCTCTTCTCCTGGAGGGCGGGACCGAGGGGAACATCATGCCAGTCCGGGAGATTCGGTGGCGAGATAACCCTTCCTTCTTCGTGAACGATACTTCCCGGCGCGCCGACACCGATACCCCTGAGATCGCCGGTTCCACGGGCAGTCTCTTCGAACGTCGCAATCATCGATGTGAGCAAGGTGATGACCTGCTCAGGGCCGCCGCTTGCCCTGGTCGGTTGTTGAATTTCCTGGAGGATAACGCCGGAGGCGGTAGCCAGGCAGGCCTTGACCGCGGTTCCCCCCAGATCGATACCGATTGCAAGCTCCGTGCTCATTTCGCGGGAAGAATGCGGTACACGGTTTCACCCGGTCGAATCATCCCGTGCTCTTCACGGGCGATATGCTCTTGTGTAAGGGGGTCATGGAGGATACGCTTGCGTTCGTTTTGAAGGATCGTGTGTTCGCGCTTCAGCGCTTCCACGGTTTCCCGGAGTTCCTGTACTTCGGCTTCGAGGAAAAAACGGGTTATGAATCCTTTTCGGCTGAATGTAGTGAGAATAAGCGCGAGAAAGATGATACCGAAAAGGATGCTTTTCTTTCGGTTCTCTATCAGGAGAAAAATGCGGTTGCGAGGACGCTTCGGTTTGTACGCGAAGGTATTCATTCGCCCCAAACCTACTATAATTAAATCATTTAGTCAAGTCTTGCTAAAGTAATTTTTCAAGTGTGGACGTTCTCATTCGAGCTCTTTTCGTGCGCTGAAAGGCGGGGTGCCCGCGTTTCACAGCGCGTATGGACGAACGCGTGTATTTTTTCGTATCTTTGGGGTGATGAAAGTATCCGTTGTTCAATTCGCACCCGTGCTCCTGGAATGTAAAAAAAATCTCGATACCATATCGGTGCTTCTGGCGCAGTGCGATGCCGATCTCGTCGTTCTTCCGGAGCTATGTGTCTCCGGCTATCTTATCGGAGACCGCGCACAATTGGAGACGTGCTCCGAGCGGCCGGGCGAGGGACCGTTGTTTCACGTGGTGCACGATTATTCCCGGGCCAGCGGAGCCGCAGTGATAGCCGGTTTTGTCGAGCGCGCGAAAGAGG
>JALUUP010000354.1 GCA_027021285.1 Bacteroidota bacterium
TTACACGTCTCGGGCGAAAATCTCGCCGAAGGAGATCTTCCCAAGTTCCGCGTCGGTGATTTTGTAAGCCCAGCTCTCTCCGAGGACGAATTCCTTTCCGCGGGAGCGGGCCAGGTCCGCGATGGTAAACACCTTGTCGAGGAAGTAATTCCGCTGGATGGGGTACACGTGCACGTCGATGTAATCCAGGCCGGTGTTGACCAGGCTGCGAATGTAGTTCATCGATTCCCAGGTGCCGATACCGGCGCCGATTTTCACGCCGCGGCGATCCAGGCCCGAAAGGCAGAAGTTCACCACCTCCGTGACGTTCTTCACCGAAAAATCGAGACCCGTGTTCATTGTCGCCGTACTCGGTTCCGTTTCCAGCGTGAGGAAATCCGGTTTCAGCTCGCGGATGATGGTTTCGGACATCTCCCGCTTTTCTTTCTTGTAGGTGTCGAAGGTGAGGTTGGAATAATCAACGGGCACCTGGCTGAACAAGGTGTCCGAAAACGCCGGGCCTGTCGCGATCAGCATCTTCATCCCTCGCTGCCGGACTTCCGATGCCACCTGCCGGTAAAACGCGAGGTATTCCGGGGAGCGCGGAAAGGAGGACACGAGAAGGGGATACGTGACGGCGATGGATACGCCCCCGACACCCAGCGCTTTCAGGCGGTCGAGCGCGACCCTGACCCCGCCGAGCGCCCGCGGTTCCAGAAGCGCCGGGCCGCGGTTGCCGTTGGCGGTTATGAGCGTGGCGCTGAACGTAACCGGCGGCCTGGTCCCGTCCCAATGCGCGCCCAGGTAGGCGTCGATGTTGTCGAGTATGCCGTTGAGTTCCGCGTACATGGACTGGAATTCCGCGGGGACGTCGCCGTCGGGAAGTGAACGTTGCGCGTTGCCCGAAACCGGTGAGAGGATGACAAGAAGGATGACAAGAAAAGCGAATCGCACGGCCGCCGTCCCATTCGTTGAAATATCTGTATCAATCGGAGGGCGCATTCGAGGCGCAGCCCGTTATTGGAATCATGGTTATAATGATCATTGCGGAGATAAATCGCAAGCATTGAAGAAAACAACGCGCAGCCAAAGGCTTTTCCGTGGTAAAATGCCTGAACACTCCGTTTTGTCATTCCTGCGAAAGCGGGAATCCACGGGTAATTTCAATTTAAACGTGATCATACCCTGGAATTAACTTGACAGGGTTGTTTTTTTTTATATCTTTGGGATGAAGCACCATACACACCTCTAAAAAATCTTTGGAGAAACATCATGAGTCGTCTTGGTTTGTTCCGCCATGCTCGTGTTGGCCGCGTGATTATCTATCCTCTCGTTGCAATTCTGCTCTTCCTTTTTCTCGATCACCTGGATTCCCGGCCGGTGTCACCGGGGAATACCTCAACTTCCGTGAACGAATCTCCGGGCACATCTGCGAATCTCAGCCCCGTGCCGAGAGGGGTGTATTTCTACCGGACGATCAGCGCCATGTACGATTCCGTCGTGGTTTCCTGCATGTACGGTGAAATATGTCTTCCCAACGAGGACAGCCTGACTATTCAGTATGAGCTGTGGCATTCGGAACCCGGACTCGACACAACCGCGCAGGCGCTATACAACCGGTCCAAGACGGTTCCTTTTCCGGTGACTGATACGACGCAACTCGTCGTGTGGAGAGGACTGGCCTTTCAGTTATTGGATTATTCAAAGCCACATTTTATTCCTGATACATGTGCCTGGATCCTCGAGCTTCACGATGCATCCAACGGTGACATCCTCGCGGTACTGGACAGTGCGGGATTCATCAGGGAACGCGGCGCCGACACAACGACGTTCCCGACCGTTTTCGGGACAGCGAACCAGGGCGGCAATTCGTACGACATGCTGACCTACGACATGGGCGACTATTGCCAGGGCGTCGATTCCGTGTACCTCCGGTTCAGGATCAAAGTTTTCGGAACCAACGACGACTGTAATATGTAC
>JALUUP010000355.1 GCA_027021285.1 Bacteroidota bacterium
CGGATGAATCCGTGGGCTGGTGGGATTGCTTTGGCCCGATAACACATACAACCATTGCCTGTCATTCCCGCGAAAGCGGGAATCCAGGAATTCGCAACTTCCTTTAGCACGCAGCATCGCTCTTCTGTGATCTCTTCGGGGTCGGGAGACCCCTCCTACAATTTCTGATAAACCGTAAACAATTCGCCAGCTCTTAAAAATCTCAATTTTCAAATTTCAAATCCTTCCCGTCGTCCGTGGTCTGTCGTCCGCGGGTTGCCAGCCGGATTCGAGATCAGGGGTCTCTCCTACAATTCTATTCCAATAAGCTATGGGTATTCGCAAATCCGTCTATCCCTATAACCTCTCACCTCGTCCTGTTCTATTACCTTAGCACCGTCATTCTTCCCGACAACATCGTTTTTGGCATGCGCAGATAGTAGAAATACATTCCCGGCGGGAGGTTTGTTGGCGCGAACGGGATGGAATGCCTGCCTGCGCGAAGACTTCCCGGCGATTCGTATCGCTCGACCGTTCTTCCTGTGGCATCCACTACGGTGAGGATGACGGGAAGGTCCTCTGCCAGCTCGAACTGGATGGTTGTTTCCAGGTGAAACGGGTTTGGAAAGTTTCCCAGCAGGCGGGCACCGGTGGACAGGTCATGTATGCGCACGCTCACGACCGGTGAATACTCGTAGTCCCCTTCCCTGTCCACCTGCTTCAAGCGGTAGTAAAGCATTTCCGGCATGTAGGGCAGGCGTTGAACGTCGTCAAAGAATTCATATTCCTGCCTGACCGCCGTAGTGCCGCGCCCATGTTCCCAGGCGATATCGGCCCACTCTATGCCGTCCAGTGAGCGCTCGATGGCAAAGCCCGCATTGCTGAATTCCGACAGTGTAACCCACCGCAGGCGGATGATGCCGCTTTCATATTTTGCATCGAACGAGACCAGTTCCACCGGGAACACCTGGTCGTTGCCCACGCCGAACGGCCCGAACGCCGTGAAACCGCCCGCGCTGGCCGTGTACGGATCGGAGCCGCTCACCGAGGCAAGGGTCTGGTTCCAATTTGATCCCGTCCAGCGACCGATGTACACCGAGTTCGAACGGTTGAACGTGGGTCTTTCGTCGCTGCCGTTCCACTGGAAAGTCAGCGTGGCGTCGCTGCCGCCCGCAACCGCTTCGTCCACCGTCCACTGGAGGTTGACGTAGGCGTCGCCGTACGGAGGGTTGTCGAACGTACCCTGGACCTTGACGGCAAATGTATCCGTCGTTCCCGCGTTGGCTATGGTGACGGGCGCGTAGGAAGACGACGTACCCACCGGAAACACCACGCTGGACGAAGATACGACTTGCCGCAGGGAGCCTGAGCCGTTCGTGACCACGTAGCGGTTCGAGGAGGCGCCGGCAATCGTTCCGGAACTGCCGATAGCCAGGTCGCTGGAGCCAAGGACGATATTGCCATCAGAAAATGTGAGGGTATTCGATACCGAGACGTCCCCGGCCAAGGTAATATCCCCGCCATCGTTGACGGTCAAGTTATAAAAGCTGGTAACGCCCGTGATGATCTGGCCACCGGTACCACTCAAAATCACGGACCCACCATTAGGATCCATAACCGCGCTTCCGGACACTGTCAGGTCTCCGTTAATTGTGGCGCTGCCGGAGGGCATGGTCTTGGTCCCGGACCCGTCAAGCACGAGATTTCCGTAAGTCATCCCGCCTGCTACCGCCTGGTTGCTCCCGAGGTACCCGACAGTGCTTGCCGGATCGAGTGTGACAGTGGAAAAATTGGCCGGAAAGGAATTCGTTCCCCCGATATTGAAGGTTGCTCCTCCGGAAACGGTGATCGTTCCCCCAGCGTTTTTCCGGTCGAAGGCGTAGGCACCGGTGTTAAATGTACCTTGTGTAATGTCCGCATTGCCCGCGATCTCAATATCCGAAAGCAACGTCAGGCTTCCGGAGGTTTTATCGACC
>JALUUP010000356.1 GCA_027021285.1 Bacteroidota bacterium
CGTTGGAAGTCAAGGCATCCGCGGCACATCTCAATTACATCAAGCTGGATGGAAACGTCGGGTGCATGGTAAACGGCGCGGGACTCGCCATGGCAACCATGGATATGATCAAGCTCTCCGGTGGAGAACCGGCAAATTTTCTCGACGTGGGCGGCAGCGCCAGCGCGGAAACGGTGGAACAGGGATTCCGCATCATCCTTGCTGATAAAAACGTGAAAGCCATCCTTATTAACATTTTCGGTGGTATTGTGCGCGCCGACAGGGTTGCCCAGGGAGTGGTCCAGGCGGCGAAGAACACGAAGGTCAAGATACCGATCGTCGTCCGTCTTGCCGGCACAAACGCCGAAAAAGCGGGAGATATCCTGGCCAAATCGGGATTATCCTTCCGGGTTGCAAACAACCTGAAAGAAGCGGCAGCCAGTGTCAACCGGGCGTTGACGTCCTGAAACATCGAAGTGAATGATGGCAAAAGGGAAAAGATCGCTGCCACGGCGATCTTTTTCTTTTATCGGTACTTACGATGATCAGAGGTGATTGTTCAGCCAGTCAGCCGTTTGCTTTAACACGAAAGCCAGAGCATCGGGCATTCCTTCATAGGGATGGCGGGCGCCGAAGACGTGATCGGCATTGGGGACAAGCAGTAAATCCGTACGATCCTTGTTTGCCGCTTCATAGATGTTCCTCGCCTCTTCCACCGGCACGGAGACATCCTGTTCCCCGTGAACAATGAGCAGCGGCGCTTCCAGATTTTTGACTGCCTTCAAAATATCAAATCGCTCGCGGTTAGCCTCGAAATCCTCGAGCAAGCTGACGTTCAAGGGCATACGTTGATTGGTCCGGGTGTTCATAACTTCGATGACACCGTTTTCCTTCCAGCGTTTCACGGTTTCCGGTCCCCAGCGGTCGAAGGTCGAAACGGAGGCCCAGCTTACGACCGCTTTGACCCGCGGCTCCTCCACAGCCTTGAGGATGGCGATTCCTCCGCCCCTGCTGTGACCAAGCAGAGCTAGGCGCCCGGTATCCGCGTCAAAGGGCAGCAACCGACCTCCTGTCACTTCATCGATTACTGCTTGCAGGTCCTCGATTTCTTTGCTCAGGGTATTTTCAGCAAATTTATCCAATTCCGTAAATTCCGTCTCGTCTTCACCGATTCCGTTGTGGGAAAAATTAAACCGAACGGCCACCCAACCCTGGCGTGCAAAATACTCTGCGACAGCGGGGAAAGCGCCCCAATCCTTGAATCCCTTGAATCCGTGACAAATGATAATTACGCGGGCGCCCGCGACCTGGTCCGGAGTATGGTAATTCCCCCGAATGCGGTCGCCTGTTGAATTCCTTATTTCAAACGGAGATGACATGGAAACGGTCATGGGATATCCTGCTTCTGTTCGTATTCGTTGCATGCACGGCTTGTAATCCGTAGGTTTCAATGTACGATGAAACTCGAACCGATATCAAATCCCCCTTATGCTCCCTGATCGCATCGCCCTGGTACATGACTGGTTGACTGGTATGCGGGGAGGCGAGAAGTGCCTCGAAGTCCTGTGCGAGCTCTTCCCGGGAGCTCCCATCTTCACGCTCCTGGCATACCCGGAACAACTCTCTGAAACAATACGACGCCACGAGATTCGCACCTCCTTTCTCCAGCGGATGCCATTTTCCCGAAACGGATACAGAAACTACCTGCCTCTTTTCCCTCGCGCCATCGAGTCCTTCGATTTGGATGAATTCGACCTTGTCGTCTCAACATCACACGCCGTCGCGAAAGGCGTCATACCGGCTCCACGAGCGCTGCATATTTCCTACATCCACACCCCGATGAGATACATCTGGAACATGTTCGACGCGTATTTCGGAGAGAATCAGGTTGGCTCGATTAAAAGAGCGTTCATCAGTCTCGTGGCAAAACACTTGCGCCAATGGGACGTCGCTTCGTGCAGCCGTGTGGATCAGTTCGTCGCAAATTCCCACCACGTCCGGAAACGCATCGAGCGCTACTGGAACCGCAGAGCGGAGGTCATTTATCCGCCTGTCGACACGAGTCGATTCCATGTATCGTATGAACGAGGTGAATACTACCTCGTCGTTTCCGCCCTCGTTCCATACAAACGCGTGGATATCGCTATCGAAGCATGCAATCAAATGCGTCTTCCGCTCCGTATTATTGGTGAAGGACCGGAAAAACCGCGACTACAGGCGCTTGCCGGACCGACCGTTCGGTTCGATGGTTGGTTGACCGCTGAAGAAATTAACGCGGGATTCCAACGTTGCAAAGCCATTCTTTTTCCAGGAGAAGAGGATTTCGGAATCGTGCCGGTGGAAGCCATGGCTTGCGGCAAACCGGTCATCGCTTTCGGAGTCGGCGGGGCCACGGAAACCGTTGTCGAAGGCCAGACCGGTGTGTTTTTCCATGAACAGTGTGCAAAATCACTCATGGAGGCAATCAACCAGCTCGAATCCAGGACGTGGTCACCCGCAATAATCCGGAAACATGCCGAATCGTTCGATCGGGAGGTTTACAAGAAAAAGATGCTCGAATTCATTCAGCGGCACTGGTACAACCACAGCAAAAACTGATAATTTAAGGCATTTCTGGCCGCAGTGCACCAAGACACATTATTGTATTTATTGCAATAACCGTCGCGCTATTTCAGAACAGGGATATCCAGCCACTCGTTACGGAACCTGGCTTTGTGTCCTGTCTGTCCGAATAATTCTTGATACATAAAAAAATGCTCGATAGGTTGTAATACTGCATTTTTTATATTCTTCTTCACCGTCCATACAGCTCTTACTCTATCCATAGATCGTTGCAATAATTACAATATTTACGGGATTTTGCAATAATTTGCAAAATGGTTGTTTCCTGGAGGACCTTCAAATATTTTATAAACTTGCGAATATCTTCCATATTCGTCGGTTTTTAGAAGATGGTTCTTAAGAGGCCTGTCGTGGTACAGATTTCGAATACCCAACTCCAGCAGGAAAAGGAGTTGGTACAATGTTTTGGAAAAAAATTCTATTTGTTTGTCTGGTGACCGCACACGTCTCTTCTCCCAGCATGGCCCAGTTCTGGGCCGACGCCTCGGTCGGCGAAGCCTCGCCAACGAGACTGAATATCGGTGATCTCGATTTCGAATCCCGCAAGTGCATGCGATGTCATGACGGATCAAACGGAACCTACATTCCGCTTCGTCCTGTGACAGCCCCGATAGAACATGTACAACAGGGATCGATAAAAACGAAAAACCACTCCATTGGAATGGTGTACGAAAACTCGGTTGCAAAACAGCCCACCGAGTATGTAGACCCGATCTCGCTTAATTCTCATATCCGTCTGATCGGTGGCAAGGTTGGATGCCTAAGTTGCCACATCAAGAAATCCAAGGAGGAGGAAGCCTCAAAAAACGAACAACGATGCACCAACGATTCGAAAGCAGCGCAGGAGATCTTTCACGGGCGGCTCTGCCAACAGTGCCACATCAAGTAACAGAACGAGCCGTTTCCCCCCTATGCCACATTCGACACAGGTAAGAAACCCGTCAGTCGTTCACTTTTTATGACACGTCAAACAAAAGGCGCTTCCCGCGTTGTCGATACGCAGCGACAATGTCCTGCCCGTCATTCCAAAACCACCGTGAGCATTATGACAACCCGAGCACCCCTGGGTGTTCCGGGAAATATGCGGATCGTGGCAGGTGGAACATTCAACCCTCCCGTTATCAAGCAGATCATCTTCGATCGTCCCTCCCAGGCCGGATAACGTGGTGCTCGGATCGTAAAGCTCGCCATCCGAGGTGGACAGGGCCGTATTATAGACAAATGAAACAGGATGATCGTCGCTCAAATCGGTGCCGACCTTGCCCCATGAAGTAAACCGTGTTCCGTTGGTTTGACCGGCATGATTCTCAACTGCCACCGTACCATCATGACAGGACAGGCAAAGTTTCGTAGTGCCAAGCGGCTGGTTCGTCTGTGCATCCAGGGTTGAACTCGAATAGACCGTGTACGACGCCGTGGATAGCTGGTGACTCCATAGAGGAGAATTCGGCACTGTCGTGATGGCGTTGTGCGGAACATGGCAGGGGCGGCAGATCTGGTTTCCACTCCACGAAGCGCCGCTGAAATCATGGTGGCTGTTTCGAATATCCGGCGACGGAATCGCTTCAGAAGGCGCGACGGGATAGATCTGAGTAAACGTATTGCAGGAAGCGGTCATCGCTTCCGGCGCCGATGCCGATTGAACCGACAGGTGGACAATCAGAATCGACACATAAAAGACAAAAGCTGAACGATTCATTTGTACACTCCCCCAAAAACAACTCTTGTATCTGCATGTGGGTAAACATTACTTGTTGTGACAAACCAGACAGAGCTTGCTCCGGGAATTGTCAACACGAAGGGACAGAGACTTGATCTTGTTTTCGTGCATGATATGACACCCGGCGCATCCCTGTGTATTCCGGGAGATATGGGCATCGTGACACGAAGTACATTCCACCCTCCCGTTGTCGAGAAGATCTTCAGCGATCGTTCCACCGAGACCGGAGGAGGTCGAAACCGGATCCCGTAACTTGCGATCCAGCAATACCAACCCTTCATCGTAGGGAAACGAAACAGGATGGGAACTGCTCAAGTCTATTTTGAATTCACCTTTAAGCAAGAGAGGTTGCCCACCTTCTGATTGTGCATGGCTTTCGATAGCTATCGTTCCATCGTGACAGGAAAGACAGAGCTTGGAATTCCCGGAGGGTTGTCCCACGTACGCATTCATTGTCGGACTTGAATACATTGAATATTGTGGAACTTTAATGGTCTTTGTCCACGCTGGCGTCTCATAGCCCGTTGTATCTGTCACTTCCGGCACATGACATGGTTGGCACATGCTCATGCTTCGCCAGGCGGCGCTTCGAAAATCATGGTGGCTGTCCTTGATATCCGGGTGATGAGCCATCATCAGGATATGTGCCCGTACAACACCTTCACGGTCATCGGACCCTTCATCGCCTCGGACATTACGGGGGACATTTCCTCCCTGGTGAAGCAACAGCATGGGAAATATTCCAACCAGGATGTAGCTCAAGATTTTCATCCTTCACTCCACATGATTGAATACCACCGATATATGCGCGTTTCTGTTACCATGAAACCGGTATCAACCTCACTTTTTGTGACAGGTCAGACAAAGCGCGCTGCCAGTGTTATCCTTCCAGATCGATAGCGTCCTCGTTGTTACACCGGGCGCGACGAAATGGCACCCGAGGCAACCATTCTTGTTCCTCGAGATGTGCACATCGTGGCAAGAAACGCACCCCATCTTCCCGTTATCCAACAAGTCTTCTTCAATCGTCCCTCCCAGTCCGGACTGGGTTGTGCTGGGATCATAGAGCTCGCCGTCGGCAGCGGCAAGCGCGGAATTATAGACGAAACCGATGGGATGATGCTTGCTCAGGTCCGTTCCGATTTTGCCAAAAGACGGGTACCATGAACCATTATGATTTCCCGCGAAATTTTCAACGGCAACCGTCCCGTCGTGGCAGGAAAGACACAACTTCGTTGTGCCGGTCGGCTGACCCGGTGCAGCATCCATGGTGCTCCGGGAATAGACGGTATAGCTCGCGGTGGACAGGTCGTGGCTCCAGAGAGGCGAATTCACGATTGTGGTGTTCGCGTTGTGCGGAATGTGACATGGGCGGCACGTCTCGTAATTTGCCCACGAAGCGTCATCGAAATCGTGGTGGCTTTGATCGATATCCGGCGCCGATTTCATCGACCCAGTGTAATTGCATGCTTCAGATGCATCGATATTTCCTGCGCCCAAACCCTGGACACACGTGATGCAGGCAACCAGGATTACGCCTGCTGTGATTAGGAATCGCTTCAAATCCATTGTTTTCCCCCAACGTAGATTATAATAGTTCCTGTATGTATAAATGATTCACGCATTTCCGTGCATTATCGTTGATATGTTTTTTTCACGTGACAGGCCGGTCTGCACGATCCCCCGTTTTCGGTCGCTTTGTAGTGCAACGGCATCTCCCACTTCCCGAATCGTATCTTGTCGGCTATCAGGTGTTCGTTGTCTGAACCGTGCACGTCATGGCAGTCAACACACACCATGGCCTTTTCTTTCATCACGTGAACCACGTGAAGATTCTTCCGACCATTCCTGAATTCCGTGACGCTATCCGTTTCAGGGATTTGTAAGAATTCAGGGTCATGGCATTCCAGGCAAATGGCGAACGATGCGAGCTTCGGTACCGTATAATTCCCCTTCGGGAATTCCTTCGGAAGAAGGAAATTGAACGCGCCTGCGTGCGGCGCGTGACAGGTGCTGCACCCGTCTTCGACCGGCGGATGGACGTACTTGCTGTTTTCCACCTTTTGCCTGATGTTGACCCGGATTTTATCCCCTATTTTTCTGCTGTCCGAGTGGCACCTGTAGCATAATCCAGGTTGTTTCTTTCTCAACAGTGTTTCATGCGAAGAGCTGTGGGGCACATGGCATCCCAGGCAGGATTTCCTTTCCGATATAGCCGGATGAACGACCGGAGAAGAGGCCAATTGTTCTTTCATGTCTTCATGGCACGAATAACACAAATCCGGCACCGGCTCGCGCACCAGCCATGACTGATCGGAAACATGCGGTTCATGGCATTCCATGCACTCTTCCTCGAACGGCGGGTGCACGGATTCCTCGTTCTCTTGCTTTTCGACATCTTTGTGACAGGAAAAACACAAATACGGAATGCCGACTTTCAACAAGGAGGATTGAGCGGACTGGTGCGGATCATGGCATTCCACGCATTTCCCTCTCCGCATCGGAGGATGGCGGGATGATTTTTCTTCGTCATCAATTTCATGGCATTCATTGCACAGGTCACCCGAGGTCTTTGCCAGGAGCAATTTCGGCGTATTGGAACTATGCGGAGAATGGCAGGAAAGACACTCGCCCTCTTCGAACGGGCTGTGAAGAGTGTTCCCCTTCTCGGGACCGTCGTGACACTGGAAACAAAGGTCGGGCGTTTCTTCCACCAGTTTGAACTCGGCGCCCTGCGAACCCGGATGCTCGTTGCCGTTCGATTCGTGGCACGTCTCGCAATCATCCGCGGCGGCTTCGTGAACCGTGGCCTTTCCCATCAACGTTTCATGGCATCCGGATGCGGTACACCCCTCGGGACGAGGCGAATCGACAGGCAGCAGGAAGATGCTCCAAAAAAACATCGATGCGAGTGTTATGAAATGTATCGTGCCAGGCATCAGAACTCCCGCTCTATTCGTACATACCCGCCAAGATATTGCCGCTTCTCCTGCTGGAGGAAGACGCTTTTGTATGCTTCTCCGCCGACGTGGAACCTGATCATCCTGTAAGCAAAAATGAGCTCCCCCTTCACCAATCCAATATCCAGGTCCAGGCCGCGTCCCCGTTGATACCGGTACGTCCCTTCCAACGAGGCGCTCATATCTTCAGAAAACGATACGAGAAGCCGGGCCGATCCATCATAGAATTTCTGTCGCTCCCCCTCGTCGGTCAGATCAATATCCTGCATGTTTCCGGATAACGAGAAATTCATCGAGCTGAAAAGGCTGATGTTTGCCGTAGCATATATCCGGCGCGAAAAATACGGTACGATATTGCTAAGGAACTGGTCGAACTCGACTCCGGCAGTGAAAAAGCCGAATCTGAGACTGCCGCCCGCGATACGCTGCCTCATCATTTGCAGGTTCAGCGATTCAGCAAGGTCCGGATCGTTAAACGCCCAGTCATTGTATTCGAAATAGAGATTGAAAGCGCCGTCAAACATCAGCAAAGCCGCACGGGTTCTCTGCCCTGACGCCCGGTACTTGTACGAGGGATTCCGGTTCGCCCGGTAATCGACGTACACCGTTTCGCCATCGGCAATGCGGCCGCCCGGCATCCTGCGAATTTCCACGAAGTTTCCTCGTGGAACAAGGATATAGTCGAAATTCTCCTGGAAGATGAGCGTCTGGGTTTCATCCGTGACTACAATACTGCCACGGTTTACGAAGGGTACGTCCAACAATTCGATCTTCGTGTCATCGAGGACATGTGCCTCGTCAAGTATCGTGCTGTAGATGGTTTCGCTTTGGCGGCGTTCCCGTCGCTGGCGGTATCTATAGGACAGTTGCAGTGTACCGAATGGTATTTTTTTCCGGTACTCGAAACCGACGTTCCCGTCCTTGATCGCCTCGGTGTATTCGGTATGTAATGTCTTGTAATATTCCAGGTGTCCCGTAGAAGTCAAACTCTTGAATAAACGATGCTCGATGTCTCCAGTCACCGTATGTATTTTCCATTGAACCGGGTCTTGTTTAAATTCGAAATATCGGTATCCCAAGACGGAACGGAAATTCCAGGGGAGTTGCAAGGCGGCTATTTCCTCCGCCTGAATCTTATCATACACGAGGTTTTCCCGCTGGATTTCGTAGGAGGCATTCGTGTTGAAGCGCACCGTTCCTGCCGAATCGAGGGGCATGCTGCTGTAGAAGTACGCCCCGCCAATTTTGCTGTTGATGAGCTGCTGGCTGTAATATTCGCGGAAGTAGTCTTCGTAGGAAACACGGAGTCGCTGTTCATCCAAATCATACAACGACGTCTGGGCGTTCAGGATATAATCGTCCCGTATCGTCCACAAACGGCGTCCTGTCTGCAGCTCGTTTTGAAGATTATCATCTTTTCGGTATAAAAGGGATACCGGAGAATAACGATTCCGGAAATTGATTTCACCACCGTAGATTTTAACAAATGTCTCAACATCTGTGAATATATCCCTGTTCTGATACATATGCGTATAATCGCCGAAACCGGACAATGACACGGGAAGTCCGTTGAACAGGACGCCTTTGACTCCGGCTCTCTCCGCGGTTGAAATTTCAGTCCAATCAGGGGTGACCAGGTACAAATCGCGGCGTGTCGCGGGATTGTACTCGCCGTAGACGTTAACGAGTAAA
>JALUUP010000357.1 GCA_027021285.1 Bacteroidota bacterium
GCCGTTTCCCGCGTCATAGCTGAAGTGATACCAGAAATCGCCGGGTACACCGTTCACCGAATCGATGAAATGTGTCCGGCAGGAATCGTCCCAGTGGTACGCGATCTCGATGCCGTTCCGTTCGGCTACGGCAAGGAGCACGTCGAAGAATGAATAGTAACCCGGCGCGAAAACATCAGGACGCACGGTCTTGATCTGGAATTCACCGGGACGAAACGCGTAAGCGGCTCCGTTGATGATAACCTTCGATTCCTGTACGGGCGGCGGCGGAGTATTGCCGTTCAACTGCCCCGGGGTCTTCAACTGGTTGACGTTCATGGACGCGGGAAAGAAGTGGCAATGACGGCAGTCGTTGTCCGGCGGCACTTCCGTATGGTACTGGGGAAAGGACTTGGTGCGGGTCGCGGAACCGTTTCCGCCGGGGACGTGGCATCCGTTGCAGTCGCGGCGCTCGGGCAGCGCGTGCCATGATCGGCTACGTATCGAACCGAGTTGCACGAGGTATTCACCGTCCGGAAGGCTCACGGCATACACGCGGCCGCTACTGTCCGAGGGAGGAAGCGTAATCCTGCTCCCGTCATCCCGGACAAGCGCGAGCGGCACCCCCAGCGCGACGTTGCCCGCGTTATAATTGTCGAAGACGGTGCCACCAAGGCTGAAGGTCGGATGGCAGGAGATGCATCGCTTGCCCGCGTTATGTTGGCCGACGGCGACGAAGGTGGAAAGAACAAGCGCGGAGAGATTGAACAGAGTTGATAACCTCGCTTTCATGGTATGACTCGTTCATTGTGAAAGAGATGGACTCCAGGCATTTGTCTCCGCAGGATGGTGCAAGATACGAATGCCGGGAGGATAAGAAAAAGAGCGGCTCTCTCTTGTACGACTTTCTTGGAGAAATTCAAATTGGCGTTTGGAGTGAAAGAATCACCCTATCGTAGTGACAATTCCACTGTCCGGAAAAAGCCTTTCCCTTACTTTACCGCTATCGTTCGTTGAGGATAGAGTCAATCCTGTCCATGATCTCTCCATCGAGACGGAGGCCGGCGGCAGCGACGTTGGCTTCGAGGTGCTCGACCGTGTTTGCTCCGACGATGGCCGAGGTGACGCCCTCGCGCGCGATGACCCAGGCGATGGAGAGGGCAGTCAATGTCGTACCGATTTCTTCGGCAAGATTCTGGAGATCTTCTACCATGATGATATAGCGTTCATATACATCGGGTTTGAAGAAGTCGCCGAATTGACCGCGCCAGTCGGAGAATGTGGAATCCCGGGTGTACTTGCCGGTCAGAAGTCCGCTGGCCAAGGGACTGTACGGCAGCACGCCGAGGCGCTCTTCGCGGCAATAGGGCAGGAGGTCTTTTTCAATCGCGCGGTCGAGCAGGTTGTAGCGCGGCTGAACGGAGACAATGTCCGCATACTGCCGCGCCTCTCGAATCAAATCCACCGAGTAGTTGCTGACCCCGATGTGCCGGATTTTCCCCTCGTCCCGTAAAGCTCGAAGAGTTGCGAAGGTCTCTTCCAGGGAGACGTTGCGGTCCGGCCAGTGCACCTGGTAGAGGTCGATGTAATCCGTCCGGAGGCGCCGGAGGCTCTGTTCGATTTCGAAGCGGATTGATTTACCGGAGCAATTACGGTAGATGTTATTTTCCGGTTCTTTCCAGCGCAGGCCCACCTTGGTGGCATAGATGACCTGGTGGCGAACGTCGTTCAATGCTTTTCCCACCAGGGTTTCCGCGTGACCGAGCCCGTACACCGGCGCGGTATCGAAGCACGTGACGCCGAGGTCGTACGCGCGCCGCAAGGTGGAAACAGCGGTTTTTTCGTCCACCGGCGACCAGTGAGGCGGTCCGCCGATGCCCCATGTACCGAAGCTGATGACGCTGGGGTGGAGGTCGGACGTACCGAGTTGGCGGGTAGTCATGATGTTAGGAGTT
>JALUUP010000358.1 GCA_027021285.1 Bacteroidota bacterium
TCATCCACCTGTACTCGACGACGGGAGCGGCGACATATAAAGTCACCTTGGCTCGATAATCGCGAATACATCATCTCGCTTCACGAAAGAGCCTCGCATCCAGCGGGGCTCTTCTTTTTTACTTCACTCTTGTCTCAGAAGAATGTCATTCCCGAGGAAGCAGGAATCCGGCAACTTCTCCTGACCCATACCATCATGTCTCCAAAACCTGCCATTCTGTTTCCTCCCCTTGATTGTTCCCCTTTTGCGGATTGATTTTTACGAACCGGGGAACAATATTGTAAGGTCTTTCCTGGATATTCCGAAAAGGAAAGAGCGTGGCCACTTACCGGTATAATTTACACGTGTTCGACTTGACGGAGGGAACACTGACATGGTGAACATCAAGCACATCCTCGTTCCGATCGATTTTTCCGATCCTTCAAAAAACGCCCTCGCCTTTGCCATCGATTTTGCAGGTATATTCAAGGCAGATTTAACCTTGCTTTACGTTGTCGAGCCAGTGATCTACCCTGCGGATTTCAGCTTCGGGCAGGTAACGGTCCCCAGCATGGAAGTGGAATTGACAAGCAACGGCGAAAAGAAACTCCGGGAACTGGCCACTCCCGCAATTGAGAAAGGTATCACGGTTCAAACCGAAGTCAAGACGGGAAAGGCGTTCGTGGAAATCGTGAAGTACGCGCGTGAAAAGGACATGGACCTGATTATTATCGCCACGCACGGGCACTCGGCATTCGAGAACGTGTTGTTCGGCAGCACGGCCGAGAAAGTCGTGCGCAAGGCTCCTTGCGCAGTACTGACGTTGCGCCCGGACAATCTGAAGTTCGTAATGCCTTAGAGGGAACAACTAGCGGAGCGGCGTCTCACGATTCGCGGGCCAGCTTTTGCAACTCGTGCAGCAACTGCAACGCCTGGATCGGGGTGAGTTCATCGAGGTTGAGTTGAGCGAGCCGGTCCTTTAACTCCGTCTCGGTCGCTTCGAACAGGCTTATCTGGAACGGATGTCCGCGCTGGGCGCGGGTCTTTACTTTCCCATCCTCATCGATCGAATCAGCCAACACGGTAAGGTCCTGTCCTTCCAGTGTCCGGAGTATTTCCTTTGCCCTGTGGGTCACCGAATCCGGTAATCCCGCCATCTGCCCGACCTGGATGCCGTAGCTGTGATCCGCCGTCCCCGGAGAAACCTGGCGCAGGAATATCACCTTGTCTCCGTATTCCTTCACTTCCACCTTGTAATTCTGGATGCGCGGAAATATCTCCGCCATCTCGTTCAACTCGTGGTAATGCGTGGCGAACATCGTTTTCGCCCGCACGGACGGCGCTTCGTGGAGATACTCGGTAATCGCCCACGCGATCGAGACGCCGTCGAACGTGGACGTGCCGCGACCGACCTCGTCCAGCAGGATCAGGCTCGCGGGCGTGGCGTTGTTGAGGATGTTCGCGGCTTCCTGCATCTCTATGAGAAAGGTGCTCTCGCCGGCAGCGATGTTGTCGGACGCTCCGACACGTGTGAAGATGCGGTCAACGACTCCGATCCGCGCTTTCGCCGCGGGAACGAAGCTCCCGACCTGGGCCAGAAGCACGATGAGCCCCGCCATGCGGAGGTAGGTGCTCTTGCCGCTCATGTTCGGACCGGTAATGATCATGATCTGGTGGTCGGAATCGAGGTGCACATCGTTGGGTATGAACCTTTCTCCCGGCGGCAGCATCTGCTCGACTACCGGGTGCCGACCCGCCGTGATTTCGATGGCTTCGGACTCGTCGATTTCCGGGCAGGTGTACCGGTGTTCGATGGCCGCCAGGGCCAATCCCACCAGGCAGTCGAGAACCGCGATCGCACGCGCCACCTTCTGGATGCGTTCCGTGTGCTCGGCGATGGAAAGCCGCAACTCGTTGAACAGCTCGTTTTCAAGGACGGCGATCTGCTCCTTCG
>JALUUP010000359.1 GCA_027021285.1 Bacteroidota bacterium
TTGATCCCGGTGAGTTTCAGGTACGGAAAGCGCCCGATATCCGCGCGGCTTCCGTCGGGGTCGTTGTACATCGGGTCCGGGTCCCCGGTGTCGATGCACGGCGAAGACGCTTGCAGGTGGTAATCGCCGTTGGCGGGATCGACGAACCGTGGGTCGGCCTGGATGGCGTGTTGTCCTCCCGTTCCCGGCGGACCGTTGTATCCCTGGTTCCCGTACGTGCAGTTGTAGTCGATTCCCTGCGTTCCGTCCTTGAAAATTCCGACTGTGTATCCGACGATGATGTTGTTCACCACGGGATCGGCGTTCGACGTGGCGTAGATGCCGCGCCCTCCCGCGCCGGTGGGAGCGATGATCGTGTTGTTGTACACCCGCGCCGTCGCCCCCTGCTCGACGGAAATGCCGGTGTTGGCGTTTTCCGTGACCAGGTTGTGGTGGATCACAGCCGTTCCGCTGCCGACGATGACGCCCGCGGCCTGGTTCCTGGACAGGTGGTTGCGGACGATCGACACGTCCGAGGCGCTCCCGTCCACGCGAACGCCCGCGAGCTTGTTTCCCGAGATCGTATTGTCCGTGATCCGGGCCTTGCCGCCGTCGATCACGCCGATCCCGACGCCGTTCGTGCTGGTGACGGTGTTGCCCCGGATATCGGCGTCTCCGCCGCGCACCCCGATGCCGCCGCCCTTGTATGCCGATCCCGCTGAAACGTAAACAGTGTTGTTCTCGATCGTGGAAACGGAGCGTTCGGACACCGCGATCTGGAACGGCTTGTTGTCATACGACTTGTTTCCCCGGATCACCGTCAGGGCGCGGTTTCGGGTCATGATACCGCCGCCGGGATTGTTGTACACGGTGTTGCCCTCGATGATCATCGGCCGGATGGAGTCGCCGGCCTGGACCAGCCAGCCGGTGGAATCGGCTCCGATGCCGACACTGGCGCCGGGAGGCGCGTCGCCGCCGGAAGCGTTTTTTCCGTTGTCGTAAGTGACGTTGTTTCGGACCACGGGTTTTGCGCCCCTCCGGGCGGAGATGCCGTTCCAGCCGTTGGTGTAGGAGGTGTTGTTCTCGATCAAGGGCGAGGCGCCGTTCTGGGTCCCGATGCCGGTTTCGTGGTTTTCGAACACCACGTTGTCGCGGCAGACGCCCTCGGCGAAGTGGTTGAAACCGATCCCGATCCCGAAATTCCGGTACACCTTGTTGTGGATGATGACGGGCCGGGCCGGTCGGCCGTCTTTCTGGTGCGACCCGATGCCCGTGGAGCCGTTTCCGTGCACGATGCAGTTCCTGATGATACCCGAGCGCCCGCGGTTCTGAACGGCGTGGCTGTGGCCGGGGAGATGGTGGTTCACCGTGTCCATGCCGGTAATGGTGAACCCGTCGATGACCGAGCCGTCGGCGCAGTCAACCACCGGCGGGACTTTCCCCTCGGCGTTCCGGAGCCCGTCGGAGTGGATGATGGTGCGAAGCGCGCGATTCCAGTTTCCGTCGTCCCGTCCCTCGGCGACAACGGCCACCGAGTCTTTCATGACAAGGAATTCGTGGTATGACCCGGCCCGAACGAGCACGGTGTCCCCGGCGTTGGAAGCGTCGATGGCTTCCTGGATCGTGGCGTACTGGTCGGGCACGACGCGTGGCTGGGCCTGGAGCGGAGAGATCGTGCCGAGGAGCAGCACGGCAAGAACAATAGAGGCTGAAATTACTGCGATTGAGTGAAAATTCGTTTCAATGTTCATAAGAATTCCACCGTCATAATTATCGAGAAGCTTTTGCTGCGCGGCGCCGGTCTGGGAAACCGGCGTCCATTGTTGATAATGTAAAAAAGTGCCGGGATACAAAAAATATGAATTAAAAGAGGACTTTTTAGAGCTAATGGAACGTGGTTTACGGCACTTTACCCATAACTGATTAAGAAAATATTAAGGTGAAATGTCAGTTGTTTATGGACCCGTTGTATACGTGTCGATAATTCATCAGACCCATATTGTCAATATCCCCCAGTTGGAGTCCAATTCCTTCTTGGTTTTCTTTTTTCAAAGGTGTATTCGATGATTATTACGATGTCGTAGAGCGCAACGTTGCGGCCAACTAGCCTGAGGCTAAAGCCGAAGATGTTGGGCGATAAAGCATACTTTTCTTTTATCAGATGCAACACATGTGAGGCGAAGAGAACATGCGTTGGTTAGCCGACAATAACGTTCTTTGATTGACTATTCGGGCGATTCTTTCTTCAGCAGCAGGAAGACGGCCGTCAGGCACGTGCCGCTTGCCGCCGCCGTGAGCATGCCGACGATCGCGGCGGTCTTCGAATCGAAAGAAAAACCGGTAATCTCGCCGAGCACCCACACCGCGAAGAGACTTGCGGCCAGGCTCACAACGATGCTCAGGGGAACCAGCCACCACAGTTTTTTGGGCATTACCTTGTCCGTATTGTGAAGTATTGGCGACCTCTATCAAAAACAATAAAGAGGCTCTTTCGTCGTTCCCGGTGGCTGTTTCTGCTGTTTCTCTCGTTCAAGACACCTGCCTCTTCAACATCTCCCACTTGCGGTCCACCTCGTTCTGGATGTACGCTACGTCTTGTTCCGAGAGCTTCCTGAACCGTCCCTGGGCTTCGAGGTAATCCCGCACGGAGATGCCCTCCGGCTCCAGGTTCAACGTGTACTTCTCGCCATGCTCGATTTCAAGGAGGGGAAAGATACGGCTCTCGACTGCCAGGCGGGAGATGTGTATGGACTGGTCGTCGGCGGTCTTCCATCCGGGGGGACAGGGGGAGAGAATCTGGATAAACTTCATTCCGCGAATGGACCTGGCCTTCTGGAACTTGCGGATGAAATCCTCCGGGTAGGCCACGGAGACGGTGGCGAGGTAGGGAATCCGGTGCGCCGCCAGGATGCCCACGATATCTTTCTTGGGACGCTCCTTCCTGTGGTTTTCCGGCGTCGTGGTCGTCCAGGCTCCGAACGGCGTGGATGAACTGCGCTGGATGCCGGTGTTCATGTAGGCCTCGTTGTCGTAGCAGACGTAGAGGAAGTCCTCGTTCCGTTCCGCCGCGCCGGAGAGAGCCTGGAACCCGATGTCGTATGTGCCGCCGTCGCCCGCCCAGGCCATGACCGTGACGTCGCTCTTACCCTGTTGATCCAACGCCGCTTTCATACCGGAAGCCACGGCCGCCGCGGTCTCGAACGCCGTGTGGTAGATGGGAACTCCGAGTGCGCTGTAGGGAAACGGGCCCGCGATGATCGACCAGCAGCATGCGGGGATGATGACCATGGTGTTGTTCCCCAGCGCTTTCAGCGCGTACCGCATGGCCAGCGAGGCGCCGCAGCCGGGACAGGCCAGGTGACCCGAGTACATCAGCTCGGGTTCGGGAATTCTCGGTTGTATGTCAACGTGGTTCATGGTAAGCTCCGTGCGTGTTATCGTTTGAGTCCCATCCAGATGATGTCTTCCTCGTTCTTCTCTTTTTCCAGGGTGTAGTCGACGATTTCCGCGATGTCTTCGAGCGTGACGTCACGGCCGCCCAGCCCGATGATGAAACCGAAGATGTCGGGCGACCCGGCGCCGTTGTTCTGTCCGTACAACGCCGCTTTCAGCTCCTGGTAGAAAATACCCGTGGCGCCAAACGAGATGTTGCGGTCGATGACGGCGATCTTCTTCTTTCCCGCCAGGAGTTCCCGCACCCGCTTTGTCGGAAACGGGCGGAACATGCGCAGCTTCAGCAGTCCGACCTTGATGCCTTTTTCCCGGTACTCGTTGATAACCGCCCGGCTGTTGCTGACCAGCGTTCCCGCCGCCACGATCACGACATCGGCGTCGTCCAGCATGTACGGCTCCACGATGTCGTACGGGCGGCCGACGAGCTTACCGTATTCCTCGCCCGCCTTTCGGGCCACCTCGGGCGCACGGTCCATGGTCTCCTGGAGCTTGTATCGGATTTCGTAATAGTGGTCGGGCGTGACCAGGGCGCCGAACGCGTGGGGGTTGTCCACGTCCATCTTGATCTCCGGCTTGTACGGCGGGAGGTAGCCGTCGATAGCCTCCTGCTCGGGGATGTCCACGATTTCATACGTGTGGGACAGGATAAAAGCGTCCAGGACCAGCATGACCGGCAGCGACAACTGCTCGGCGATTTTGTACGACATAATGACGGTATCGAGGACTTCCTGGTTGTTTTCGCAGTAAAACTGCAGCCAGCCCGTGTCGCGCTGGGCAAGGCTGTCGGTCTGTTCCGTCCAGATGTTCCAGCCGGGACCCAGGGCGCGGTTGACGTTTGCCATCACGATCGGAAGCCTGCCCCCGGAAGAGAAATGCAGGAGCTCGTGCATGAGGGCGAGACCCTGGGAGCTGGTGGCGGTAAAGGCCCGCCCGCCGGCAGCCGACGCGCCCATGCAACTGGCCATGGCCGAATGCTCCGATTCCACCTTGATGAACTTCGCGTCCAACTTGCCGTCCGCGCACAACTCCGACAGCTCCTCCACGATCTGGGTCTGGGGAGTGATGGGATAGGCGGCGATGACGTCCACGCGGGACAGCCGCGCTCCGTAGGACACCGCGTGATTTCCCATCATGACTTTTTTCATAAGAGCACCTCGTTGTCTCTGAAAATCGATAGAATCATACCGGTTTACTTGCCTTCAGGAACGAGCGAGAGGGCGGAGCGCGGGCATTCTACGACGCAGATTCCGCAGCCCTTGCAGTAGGCGTAGTCGATTTCGTACCGGAACCGGTCGTCCCGCCGCTTGATGGCCACGTCGGGACAGAAGACGAGACAGTTGTCGCACATGTTGCACACGCCGCAGTTGAAGCACCGCAGCGCCTCGTCCATCGCCGCCTCGCGATCGATCGTTCCTTTTACTTCCTCGAAGTTCGTAATTCGTGTCTTTACATCCAGCTCGGGTACCTGATGGCGGTCTTTCCGGGTGAAATAGCTGGTGTTGATGTTCTCGAACGTCACAACTTCGTGGTTATCGACGGGGTCGCCCTCGTGCCCGTCGCGGAAACGGAGGAAAGACACACCGCCCTTGTTTCCGACGTGAATCTTGTCCGCCAGCGTAGCGATGTCGCCTCCGTTGAGGTAAGCGTGGATGGCCATTGCCGCCTTTTTCCCGGAGCCGATGGCATGAACCACGGTATGGGGCTGTTCGATGATGTCGCCCCCGGCGAACACCGGCCGCTGTTCCGTTTGCCCGAACGCGTCGCTCTTCACCACGCCCCACTCGATCAGCTTCTCGGGAATGGAGGTAAAATCCCCCTGCTCGCCGATGGCGGTGATGACGTTGTCCACCTCGACCACGTACTCGGAGCCTTCCACCGGGACGGGCCTGCGCCTGCCGCTCTCGTCCGGTTCGCCCAGCTCCATCCTTTGCAGCTTCATGGCCTTGAGCGCGCCGTTTTCGCCGATGAGTTCGACCGGGGTGACCAGGAATTCCATGGGAATTCCTTCGCGCTCCGCTTCCTCTATTTCATCGAGGATGGCGGGCATTTCGGCACGCGTCCGCCGGTAGTAGATGGCCGGAGTGGAGCCCAGCCGCAGTGCGGTCCGGACGGCGTCCATGGCAGTGTTTCCTCCGCCGATAACGGCGACATTTTTCCCCAGAGAAACATCCTCACCGCTGTTTATCCTGGAAAGGAAATCCAGTCCCGCGATGACCCCGTCGAGGTCCTCGCCGGGGACGTTGAGCTTGCGGCTCTTGTGCACGCCGACGGCGAGAAACACCGCGTCGTGCTGGAGGAATTCATTCCACGGGATGTCTTTGCCGACCTGCACGCCCGTTTTGATTTCCACACCGAAGCGCTCCAGGCGCATGATTTCCGCTTCCAGGATATGCTTTGGCAGCCGGTACCTTGGAATGCCGTACTGGAGAATTCCGCCGGGTTTTTCTTCTTTTTCATACACGGTCACCTGGTATCCGAGCCTGCGCAGGTGGTAGGCGGCGGCCAGGCCGGCCGGCCCCGCTCCGGCGACGGCGATTTTCTGCTCACGTTCTTCCGCGACCTTGAAGCGGTCGAGGGAAAACTCCAGCCCGTGATCGCCGATGAATCGCTCGATGGAATTGATGCCCAGGGATTGGTCGAAGTGGTCGCGGTTGCAGCTCGATTCGCAGGGGTGGTAGCACACGCGCCCGCACACGGCGGGAAACGGGTTCTCTTCCACCAGCACTTCCCATGCCTTGTCGAAATCGCCGCGGGCGGCCCAGTACATGTACTGCTCGATGTCCTCGCTGGCGGGGCAGCCCTCGATACAGGGAGCGGTCTTGTCGTGGTACACCGGGCGGAGGTATCGCCACGAGCCGGTGGCATTGACCTCGGTCGTCCCCATCGATACAACCAGCGGGGGAAGATCGGCTATGGAGGTAAAGGTAATTTTTTTACTCATTTCTGACTCGTCGTTTTTCGTCGGCTGAGATATGGAATTCAGGATTCCGATTCTGATTTGAGCACGACATCGCTTTCCGTCTTCACTGACCTGAATGCTTCCTTCGAGGCCTCCACGTTCGCTTTGCGCGCGAAGGGAACCTCTTCGGTAATCGCTTCGAGAATGGATTCCAGCTTCACGTAACCCGTTATGCGTGCGAACGCTCCCAAAATGGCGGTATTGACGATGGGATGCGCCTTCGATCCGAGACCGTGCTTGGCCGCGATCCCGCTCGCGTCAACGGTGGCAACACGAAACTCGCTTAGCTTGTCGAATTCCTTGGGTGCGCGGGTCGTGTTGATCAGGATCCATCCCCCTGATTTCAGTCCCTGGGTTACGTCAACGGCGTCGATCAGCGTCGGATCGAGGACGATAACGTCATCCGGCTTGTAAATCTGGCTGCGGACCAGGATTTGCTCTTCATCGATCCGGATAAAAGCAGCTACCGGCGCTCCCCGCCTTTCCACGCCGAAGGTTGGAAATGATTGGACGAACTTGTCTTCCTTGAACAAAGCGGACGCGAGGATTTTTGAAGCGATGACGGCCCCTTGACCACCGCGACCATGGATGCGTATTTCGATCATTATGTTCCCTATATCTAAAAACCGCGGGTTGGCCCTTTCGTGAAAACAGGATCAAACCGGAACAGAAAAAAAATGCGGTCACGAACCGGACCGCATCTATACGCGCAGCGTCGGCAAAATGAGGGTAATTCCGAAAACGGGTTGAAATGGAAGTCGCGCTGAATGCAGAGGATGTTTTTGTTTCTTATAGAATAAAAGCAGGTGTCTATCGAACAGACGGGTGACGACTTGCGAATTCTTTTCCCTTATGTTGTCGTTGCCACGCATCATAGTGATAAGAAGATACGGATTTCTGATTTTTCAAGCAATGTAAACCCGTGAAGGCAGCAACCGAGGAGATGGAGAAAGAGGAGGGATTGGCTGGTGAAGCTGTACGTGAAAACGCGGAAAATACGTGGTATGCGTCTTTAAAGTATGCACTCATACGTGTTACCGGTTTCGAGAAGGATGGTATATATTCCGGTGGGCAGTCCTCGAGCGTCCGCGGTTCGTTGACCTGGACATTCGAGAGGCACGGCGGTGAAAACACGCACGAGAGGGTCACACGCTCACCAGGCGTTTTCCAATCAGGTTCAGCTTGTGTTTCCTGATTGTTTCCGGTGTGAGGATATCCCCGCCGGGACTCACGAATTGCAGTGCATCGAACGGGCATTGCACGATACATGCTCCGCACTGCACGCAGAGATCGGCACGGGGAATGCGCGCCGTGTGTTGACGGTGGTCCACCTCGTAACAATCGCGGGGGCAGACCTGTTCGCAGAACCCCGCTCCCTTGCACTTCTCGACGTCGAGCCGGACCTTGAGCATGCGGTCCTCGTGCAGGCCGCTCTTGTACAGGGGAGTGCTTCCCATGAGATCGATGCTGATGATCAGGATGACCAGGAGCGACGCGAAGCCCCAGCGCAACATGAACTCCCACGAGGCATGATCGATAAGAACGCCAAACACGAGCAATCCCGCCAGAAAAAGGATCCACAGGACAAGGGGAATCTTGCCGAAATCGAAAATAACCGTGTACGAGCTGAACTTCTTCACCCTTTTCGCCTGCGGGTTCAACCAGTGTGAGTAGAGCGGAAAGGTGAGAAACGTCAGCAACGGCACGCTCCACAGGATTAGATTGACGGGCAGGAGAAAATCCGGCCAGACGAGCAGCGTGAGTAACGAAGCGATGATGGAAAAAGGAAACGCCCACATCACCGCCATCTCGAGGCGTTGACCGACCGGGAATCGGACTTTGCGCATTTCCCGGGTTTTCGAAAACGCGTTGGCGGTATAGGGCGGAATGTCCCTTGCGTACACCGGCCCCCACAGCGCCGTCCATCCCGTTCGTTTCTTGATTTCCCTGCCCTCGACGCCGGTCGCGGCGAGCTGCGGCAGCACGACCCTCCTGTGATCCACGAGATCCTGGATGCCGCTGGTGTTCAACGCGGAGACGACGGAGTGGTTTGTGAAATGTCCTCCCGCTGCGCCGCACCACACGTTGTATCCCTTGCTGTTGGCTACGAGAAGGTAGCAATTCATCCCTTGCAGGGCCCTTTTTACGCGCAGGACCGTGAGATGATAGTTGCATGTGAGGAAAACGGGAGCGTCGCGATCCGGTGAGCCGATGGTAACAAGGCCGGTTCGGCAGGGGACGGGGAAGCCGCGCAACCCTGTCTCGACGGCGTTGAAAAAAGCATAGAAGAGAGCATTCACGATTCATCCTCCCGGGCAGGCTTTACGGCTGCCAGCTCCAGGAAATTGTCCATGGGGCCGCTTCGCATGTCTTCGATGCGAAACCCTGCTTCCTGGACCTTTTCCGGCAAGTCCTTCACCGCCCTGGTCGTGGTTTGCGTGATAAGAATGGTAAGAGTGGAAAGAAAAAACCTTGCGATTCCGTTGAGGATG
>JALUUP010000360.1 GCA_027021285.1 Bacteroidota bacterium
CGCAGGCCGCGGTCATCACGTATTACGCGTTGCATGCCTTGCAGCACCGCGGGCAAGAAGCTGCGGGTATCGTATCAACGGAAATAACACTGGGCGAACGAAAGCCGCGCCGGCAGCGTGTGTACAAAGGCGCCGGCCTGGTCACCGACGTCTTCGCCGATTTCAACATCCTGACGGATTTCCTGTCCGGGAACGCGGCGATAGGACATAACCGGTATTCGACGACCGGATCGAACAACATCGTCAACGTGCAGCCGTTGCACGTGAGCTTCAAGTCCGGCCAGCTCTCGATTTCCCATAACGGCAACCTTACCAATACGCGCAGCCTGTGGCGCCGGCTCGAGGAGGACGGGACGATCTTCCAGACGTCAACTGATACGGAGATATTCCTGCACCTTATTGCGCGGAGCCGGAAGAACGATCCCATCGACCAGATTCTCGACGCCCTGAACACCGTCCGCGGCGCGTTTTCGCTCACGATGCTTTTCGAGGACAAGATGATCGCGGCCCGGGATCCACACGGTATCCGCCCCCTGTCACTGGGTAAACTCGAAGGAGGTGGATGGATTATCGCCTCGGAGACATGCGCGTTCGACATCAACCGCGCCGAGTACGTCCGCGACATCGAACCTGGAGAAGTGCTCGTCTTCGATCAGTCCTGCCTCGATGGAAGCGAGCCCTCGCAGCGCTGGATTGAGCGGAAGGTGGACGGGTACCATCATTGCATTTTCGAGTACATCTATTTCTCTCGCCCTGATTCGAAAGTTTTCGGTGACAGCGTGGATCGCGTTCGCAGGAAGCTGGGCAAAGTGCTTGCGGATGAGTCGCCGGTCCGGCCCGGGGACGATGAACCGGTCGTCGTGATTTCCGTGCCGGATTCTTCCAATACGGCCACGCTCGGGTTCGTGCGCAACAACAAGAAACGGGGAATCGATACGCGGTTTGAAATCGGCCTGATACGAAACCACTACGTGGGCAGGACATTCATTCAGCCGGAACAGGACAAGCGGGAATTGAAGACTCGCTTGAAGTTCAACACCGTCCGGGGCGTGCTGAAGGACAGAACGGTGGTAGTCGTGGATGATTCCATCGTGCGTGGAACCACGAGCCTCCAGCTCCTGCGCATGTTGCGGGAAAGCAATCCCAAGGCCATCCATGTGCGCATCAGCTCGCCGCCCATTACCCATCCATGCATGTACGGCATGGATTTTCCCAGCAGGGAAGAACTGGTCGCCAACAGGTTCCAGGGCGACGTGCAGGGGATTTGCAACTACCTGCAGGCCGATTCTCTCGCCTACCTTTCGCTGGAAGGAATGCTGTCCGTGGTCGATAATTCCGGGAAGAAAGGATATTGCACCGCTTGCTTCGATGGACAATACCCGGTTCCGATTGAAAAGGATGTGAAAAAAGACGACAGGGAAACGTAGGTGAAAAGAATCGCCGTTGTGTTGGCGCTGCTTCTCTTTCTTTCCGATACGTGTCTTTCTGTTGCGAGCCCCGGATCGGCGCTGTATTTCGTCGTGATCCGGGCCGACGTCTCCGCGAACGCGGCCTCCGCGGGTGCCACGGCTGCCGAGCTGCAACGTGCCTTTCAACCGTTCAACGTCCGGGTTTCGCCGTTGATGCCCGCCCGGCGCGCGTTGCGGAAGGGAAGCGATTTTCCGGAACGCGTCTTTCTGATCAGCGCTCCTGCGGTGATGCCGGAATCGGATATTCATCGTGCCGCGGCGGGAACGGGAATAGTAGAGTACGTGGAGCGGGTGCACACACTGAAAGTCGATGGCATTCCAAACGATCCGGAATATCCTTCGCAGTGGGGGCTGAAGCGCGTCGGCATGGAACAAGCCTGGGAAAAGACCACGGGCTCTGCTGATATCGTCATCGGCGTTATCGACACCGGCGTCGAGTACAGCCACCCGG
>JALUUP010000361.1 GCA_027021285.1 Bacteroidota bacterium
GGCGTCATGCACGGTGTCGTGAAGAAATTGGCGCGTGAAACGGCCGCGGCAATCGGGATACAAATCGATGATCCGCCGGTGCTCGTGGACGACCGTTGGATCGGGGATGGGTACGCGATCCCCACGACAGCGGGAAGCGCAGCCCGAAACCTCTTCGCCCGGCTGGAAGGCATCATCCTCGACGACGTGTACACGGCCAAGGCCGCCGCCGCGCTCGTAGGCAAATGCCGGGCCGGGGAAATAGGGCGGGAAGGCGTGGTGGTTTTCCTTCACACGGGAGGAAGCCCCGGGGTTTTTGCAGGGCGGAGTGAGTGAAAGATGTGTGTAAAGTGAGTGAAAGATGTGTGTAAAGAGTTAGCGGCGTTTGATGGAAGATCGTTTCCTGGATTTCCACCAGCGGGAAGTCTTTCTTTCCCCTGACTTCAACAATTCCTTGATGGCAGGGACGGCGTCGCGGGCGGCTATCTGTCCCGCCTGGATCATCTCTTCCGAGCGATGGAATTCCGACCAGTGCACGTTTCCCACGTCGGGAGCGATGACGATTTCCGCGGAAAGGAGCGAGCGGCGGTTCAAGTGCATGGACGCAAGGTCACCCGCGCGCAGCATGACCTCGATGCCGCGCGTGGGAGCGGTGTTGGAATTGAACGCACGGGCGATCGTGACGGCGACGACCGGGTAGGGAGCGAGTTCCTTTGCTTCCCACACCGGTGTCATGCTGGTCGTCCCGCCGTCCACGAGGAGCTTTCCATCGTATTTCACCGGTTCCACGACGCCGGGAATTGCCGAGCTGGCACATGCAGCTGTGATGATAGAACCGTCCCTGATTATTTCGACGGTGCCATGCACCAGGTCGCACGCGATGGTAGCGAAGGGGATGACGGTTTCGGTAATGGAAGTATCGTCCAGGAGGTGGCCGAGGGCCTGTTCCAGCAGGTCGCGGGCGAATGCTCCGGGCGTCAGCATGACCTTGCCTATCAACAGCCGTTTGCGCACTTCGTTGACCCACGCTTCCAGCTGATCGAAAAGGCCGGATTTCCTGGTTTCATAGAACATGCTCAATCCGACGTTGCGGTAGAACTCACCCTGGAGGAATGTCGTCAAGCGGTGGTGTACTTCGTCGGCGTCCGGACGCTGCGCGTACATTCCCCCGATGACGGACCCGATGCTGGTACCGACGATATAAGACGGCTGCAGCCCGGCGTCTTCAAGGACCCTGAGCACGCCCACGTGGGCCATACCCCGCGCGCCCCCTCCTCCCAGGACCAACGTGTAGGGGGGATGATCTCGTGTCGTGTATTTCGTTGTTTTGCGGTCGTTTGTCATGATCACGTTCCCGGAATACAAGATAGGGTTTTTTTGAAATGGAATCCGCAACGCGTGGCCGGTTCTGCACAACCTGTATCTTCCTTTTTCGCTTTCCCGGATTTCGCTATTCTTATTTTCAGCGGTGAAATGGAATGCACTGCGGAGAATGAAGACGATTATGAGTTGATATCTTTATGCTTCTATATTCACTTTTGATTATTGCAGGTATCCTGTTTCTGTATTTCGGCGCGGAAATGCTCATTCGCGGCAGTGTGCGCATGGCCCTGGCCCTGGGCGTAACGCCTCTCATCATCGGACTGACCATCGTTTCGCTGGGCACGTCGCTGCCGGAAGGAGTGGCCAGCCTCATGGCGCAACTGGCCGGGGGACGTGGCAACATCGCGGTGGGAAACATCCTGGGCTCCAACATCGCAAACGTGGGATTGATCCTCGGCCTGACGGCGATCTTCTATCCCTTGAACATCACGTCGGATTTGATCCGGCGTGAAACGCCGATCATGCTGGGCATCTCGCTGTTGCTCGGCGTCTTCATGTGGGACATGCGCATCACGACGGTGGAAGGAATCATTCTCATTGCGCTGATGGCGTTGTAC
>JALUUP010000362.1 GCA_027021285.1 Bacteroidota bacterium
GAGACGAAGCCGCGTGAAACCAAAATCATCAGACAATCGGACGAGCATGGGCAGGATCATGTTGTCGCCGAGATTGACGTTGCCTTCCGGTTCCAGGATCATGACGCGCGGGTAGGCGTCGGGAAGCGCCTTGAGGGAATACGTGATGGGATCCGCGTTTGCAATCCCTTTCACATCACGCAGCGCAAAGCGGTAGGTGTCGGTCTTTTTCAGCAGGAACGACGCGCCGATGCGTGTTCCCTCGATGTTCATGGAAAGCGAATCGCCGCTACCGAACACGAGGGCGGCGGATGCAAGGTCCTTGTTGCACGTCGCCTCGACGTTTACCCGTGTCCCGGCCAGTGCGCTGACGTCGCCGATATTTTCATCCAGCACGTATTCTCTCTGGCCCGAGTACCGCGGCGGCTGAAGCTTCACGCGGAAGGTGCGGATGACCGGGCGGTCGACGACGGTGAGAACGAATTCCGGGCTTTCCACGCTTCCCGCCTGTACGAAATACGTCGTTGTCCGGCGCAACGAAGGAACGGAATACCGAAAGACGCCGTCGGGGCCGGGCTCCAGTTCGTGCCGGTCCGGGGCTTCCTGGCCCTCGGGCAGCAGGAACAACTCGACACCCGCGGGCTTCTTCTTTCCCGATGCCCGGACTTCGATTTCCACCGATTCGCCCTTGACTACTTCCCTGTCGCCGGGGGACACCTGCAACAGGAAGGGCGCCGGGGACGCGAACGAAGTCGAGAAGTGCAGGAGCCGGTTGAACCCCGATCCCATGCTTACCGGAAGCGCCAGGATGGGAACAAGAGCGACACCGGCCAGAATCAACGCCAGCTTCCCCGCCCGCCGGGACGGTTCGCGGTTCACCACGGCGAGGAAATCCAGGTCCTTCACATCCTGGTTAACCTGGCGGAAAGCCGCCTCGACCAGGGCGTCCGAGGTACGTACTTTTTGCTCCGCGCTGGAGCTGCGGACAAGCTGGAAGGCGTTGAGAAGCCGGTCGCGCACACCAGGAAAATGCCGCCCCACGAGACCGGCAAGCGCGTCATCATCGGGGCCGGGAATGAGACCCAGCCACCGGGCGACCGATGGACCGAGGAACCAGCCCATGAATCCGAGGCAGGCCGCGACGGTAACAAGAAACAGCGCCGTGCGCACAGGAACGGAAAAATGCCCCAGCGCCTCGGCAAAAGTCACGACGACGACAAGCAGGAAAAACGTCCCCGAAAAAAGGTACAGTCCTCTTCGCGCTCGAACTTTCAGTTGTTCACGGCGAACTTCTCCCAGTCGATCCTGGAGTCGGGCGTATTCCGTCTTGATGCCGTTATTCGTCATGTACTCTTATCCGTGCTCAATTCGTCAGCGCCCACACGATGATATTCGCTCCCATTTCCAGGGCCTTGCGCCGTACCGGTTCCGGGTCGCCGTGCACATCGGGATCGGCCCATCCATCAGCGAGATTCGATTCATAGGTATAGAACACCACCAGGCGGTTTTGATAGAATATTCCGAATCCCTGGGGTGGTTTGCCATCGTGCTCGTGAATCTTGGGGAGGCCGTTCGGAAACTGGAAGTGGTTATGGTAAATCCCGTGGGAAAAGGGAAGCTCCACCAGTTCCCGCTCGGGAAAGACTTTCTTGATTTCGCGCCGGAACGAGCGATCGAAACCATAATCATCGTCCACGTACAGAAAGCCACCGTTGGTCAGGTACTCGCGCAGTTTTTTCGCTTCGAAATCCGAAAGGTAGAGATTGCCGTGGCCGGTCATGAACAGGAACGGATAATTGAACATCCGCTCGCTGCCGACTTCCACGAATTCTTCCGTCGTCACCTTGACATCTATTTGCGTATTTTCCTTGACGAATTTCAACAGGTTGTACTCGGAGCTGGGATCATTGTACCAGTCCCCGCCGCCGTTGTACTTGACGCGGGCGATGCGAAACGTGCTTTCGGTTGTCTGGGCAAAGGAACTGCCCATGCTCATAACGAGGCAGGCGAGCCCTGTAATAAAGATTTTTTTTGTTGCGGTTCCGGCAATCATGACAAGCAAAATACCATGCGCCGGGCACCGTTGCAAGGTGAATAGGCGTCCCGGGACTGCCGCGTCCACCCTTCAGCGACCGTAGATTCAGGTTTCTTTGAACCTGTCCTTGTAGCTGATATTACCATCGACTATATCATGTAACGAACAAAATGAAACATATTGCATGTTGAGGCCTAATTAGTTACCTTGTTTTGCCAAAGAATAACCTGAAGCCCCGGTATGAAAAACTTTTCTATCAAAAAGCTCTACTACTCGATCAGCGAGGTCAGTAAGATCACGGGGCTCGAGCAATATGTTCTTCGGTACTGGGAATCGGAGTTCGAAGAGCTGAAGCCGCAGAAAAACCGGGCAGGAAACCGCATTTACACCAACCGGGACATCAACCTCATTCTGTTCATCAAGCGACTTCTCCGGGAGGAGCGATATACTATTGAAGGAGCCAAACAGGTGCTTTCGACTTATTCGCCGTCCGACGACGCGCCCAGCGAAGTCCATGTCCAGGAAACAAAGCCGGAAAAAACCGTCCAAACCCACTTTACCTTTCCCATCGAATCCTCCGGCTCGCTTTCGGACGACCTGATGGAAATCAAGCGTTTTCTCGAAGACTTGCAGCACCGTCTTCGCGGACACTGAGCGCCTTTCCCGTTCCACGCATCTCAAAGCGCCGTTCACGGCGCGGTTCATTCATCACCATTCGGCGTTTCTTCCGGTGGTTTTATCGTGGAAACTGCTGTTCCTTTTTTGTATATTACCTGTTCGAAAGTCGGAGCGTAGCGCAGCCCGGTTAGCGCACTACCTTGGGGTGGTAGGGGTCGCGGGTTCAAATCCCGCCGCTCCGACAAAAGGCCCGGTCGAAATACCGGGCTTTTGCTTTACCCCAAACAGTGAGTTCTACGTTCGTGGGCATTCACCAGGTTCTGATTACGTGAGACTTGAGACAAGGGGACAGACTTGAGACAAGGAGAGGGGGAGACAAGGAGATTTTCGATTTTCGATTCTCGATTTTCGATTATTGCGGAGATTTGGTTAGAACGTTGGAACGTTAAAACGTTGGAACGTTTCCCCTGGCCTGATTCTAATCACAAGTCCCGGTTCTTCTCATGCGCGGTCTGTGGGGTAGTTGCGTGTCATTCCCGCGAAAGCGGGAATCCAGTAATTCGCTAATTCGGCAATCCGGTAATTCGAAAATTCGGGATTTGGAAATCCCTCCTACAATCCTAATAAACCGGGGGTATTTGCAATCCACCCGTTCTTAAAATTTTCAATTTTCAAATTTCAAATCCTTCCCGTGGTCTATGGTCTGTCGCCCGTGGCCTGGTCGGCGTCATTCCCGCGAAAGCGGGAATCCAGAAATTCGCAACTTCTTTCAGCATTCAGCATCGCTCTCCCATGGTTTGTCGTCTGTCGTCTGTGGTCCGTCGTCTGTCGTCTGTGGTCTCTTCGGGGTCGGGAGACCCCTCCTACAATTTCTGTCAAGCCGCGAGTATCCCAATTCCTGATGATGTGAGACTTGAGACAAGGAGAATCTCGATTCTCGATTTTGGAGTATTGCGGAGATTTGGTTAGAACGTTTGAACGTTAAAACGTTGGAACGTTTTCCTTGGCCTGATTCTAATCACAAGTCCCGGTTTTTCTCATGCGCGGTCTGTAGGGCAGTTTACGTCATTCCCGCGAAAGCGGGAATCCAGGAATTCGCTAATTCGGCAATCCGGTAATTCGAAAATTCGGGATTTGGAAATCCCTCCTACAATCCTAATAAACCGGGGGTATTTGCAATCCGCCCGTTCTTAAAATTTTCAATTTTCAAATTTAAAATCCTTCCCGTGGTCTGTGGTCTGTCGTCCGTGGTCTGGTCGGCGTCATTCCCGCGAAAGCGGGAGACAAGGAGAATATCTCGTAGCTCGTGGTTTTTCGAAGAGACGGCTTCTTCGCGTCCTCTGCGGTTTCTTTGCGTCCTCTGCGGTTAAATATGCGAATAGCTCGTTCAGGAAACCATTAAAACGGTTATTGGGCTTGGCCCCGGTTAACCTTTTCCCCACGGATGAATCCGTGGGCTGATTTCCGATTCAATGCAAAACCATATTCCTTAACCTGTCGATTCGAAGTTTCCTTTTCCCATTCGAAATCGTAGGCTTCATAACCCGGTCGAGAACATCTCCATGAGTTCCCGCATGCGGTTCTCCCGGCAGTTCGCTTCGATCATCCGCAGGGTTGCCCGGCCGGCAACAACAACCGCCAACGATCCTTCAGCATATTTCATTACTTTCCACTCACCCTGTGTCGGCGGCGCATTGATTCCGATTCGCTCGAGGAACTGTCGCAGGTCGTCGCGGCGGGAAAAAGTGACGCGAGAGAAAAGAGCTTCTCCATACTCAAAGGGAAAGGGCAACAGAAAAATGTTGAAGCCTTCCAAGCCCCGAAGTCGTTCGCTCCAGTCAGGATAGCTGTTTTCCAGGGCCAGCGGCCCCTGCGCGAGTATCAAGCGGAAACGGGACTCCATCAATCGCGGGTCCCGGAAGCATTCAGGCGGATTGTAGTCTTCCCCGGAAAGTCCGTCCCGCAGCACGCGAGCGATAGCAACTAAAGCCGGATAGCGTTTTGTCGAAGCAGAAACGACAGAAACCGTTACGTAGTACGATCCCTTGACGAATTGGAGGTACCGGTCGCTCGCGCAGTTCCACCGGCACAGGCCGGGCACGTGGTCGCATTCACCATGTGAGAGGGAAAATATTCCAAACGCCGAGGCCGGCGAACCCATGCGGAAAACCTCGACCTGCACTTCCCTCCCTTCTATCTTTCCGGTCTGTACGGAAAGTTCGATGAATCCGAATTCGCGGTACAACTCCGCGCCACCGTTCATGTACCCGAACAACTGTTTACCCGGATATCTCTTGACCTCGATTGTCTTCCATCCAGGCACATCGTCGCCGGTCAGAACGGGAAAGGTTTCCTGGCCGATGGAAGCAGATATTTCGACCAGAAATAATACAACCAGGAATCCGGGCGCTTTCATGCGATTGCCCGCACCCTCTATCCGAGAACGAGCCTGGAACGGTCGATCTTCTCCAGGGCCGCGACGCCCAGCTTGTAGCTCTCCGCGAGGTTCGCGAACACCAGGGCCCGCGGCGATTCTTTCTTCTGCACCTTTTGCTCGAACCGCTTTTTGATCATGATATCGTAGCCCACACGATCCACTGCCACCGGGTCGGTTCCGGCGAGAACGGTGTTGAACGCGGTGATAAACTGCGGGTTGGCTCCCGGTCCCCCCTGGTAGCACCCGATGATGCCGTCCACGAGGTTGAGAACCACCTTGTCCCGAAGGGGCGGAAAGCACGGGACCTGGGCCGTCGTCTCGCTCCACAACTGCTTGTGAAGCCGGGCGGTGTTGGTGATGGAGCCATAGGCGAGATTCTTGAGACACAACGTCACCGTGGGTCCCGCGTTCTTCAAGATGGGAATGTTGATAATTTTCGTGACCTCCCCGGTCACGACCTTGCTGAAATAGGAATACTTGCCCTCGTTGATCATATAGGGCAGCGTTTCCTCGTCGTACGAATCCTCGCAGTCCGCCCAGAAGTACCAGTCCTTGTCGATCCGGGCTTCACCGTACAGCTTGCCCTCGGCATTGTAGAACGATCCGTTTTCATCCTTGCATTCCGGGCCGGTGATACGGACGCCGGGAAAATTCTCACGCGTGAATCCCACCTCGTGCATCTCGAATTCCCGTCGGTCCCAAATGACCAGGTTCTTCCGGGGAATGCCCGCCGCTTCCAACTGAGCTATGACCGCTTTCACGATTTCGAGGCTGGTCGAAAGCAGTTTTCCCGCCACGGGATTGACCTTGAGTCCGATGACATCCTGCGGCGTCACGAACTGCAGCCAGGCTTCCTTCAGCGACGGCGCGCCGGTCAGCTCGAGCATGCACCGTTCGACCATGGATTGAATCGCGGACAAATCCGGCTTTCCGTTCACCGCCGCCTTGGCGTTGTATGCTTCAATCACCCGGCCGGGATACTTTCCCGGCATGGAGTCGGCCGTGCGCGGCGCCTTGAGCGCATCGTCGATATTCGTGGCCGGTTTATCCGCAGAAAGAACGCCGGGAGAAGAGGTTGATTTAAGCAGATGTGCGGGAATAAACGTGGTGGCACCCGCAGCGGCAAGGTATCTGAGGAAATCGCGGCGATGAAAATGGTGTGATCCAGGTTTCATGATTGCGCTCCTTTTTCCCTATGTACGTATCTACGTCGGAACATGCAAGAGTGAATTACTCATGAATGGCACGAAGGCGGGAGACTGCCCCACTGGCGAACCTCAACTCCACACGCCCATGTGTTCCAGCACGACACGGATTCCGATGAAAATCAGGATCAAGCCGCCGATAAATTCCATTTTTCTCCCCAGGATTTGAGAAAACTGTCTCCCCAGGCGCATGCCGATCACGGTCATGCCGCATGCCACAACACCGATGACGAGGGCGGGAGCGATAATGTCCGTATGAGCAAGTGCCAGGCTGAATCCCACGGCAAGGGCGTCCATGCTCGTAGCCAACGACAATCCCACAAGCATCCATCCCCGCGTCATGTCTCCATTGAACCGCTGCGTTTCGCCTGATATCGAGGTGAACATCATCCTGCCTCCTATGAAGCCCAGCAAGCCAAACGCGACCCAGTGATCGTACGCCGCGATGACATTCACTACCTCCCTGCCCGCCAGCCACCCCAGGAGGGGCATGAGAAACTGGAACAAGCCGAAGTGAAATGACAAGCGGAACACCTGTCGGCGATGCGCCCTGCCCAGGACGGAACCCGCGGCCACGGCCACAGCAAAGGCGTCGATGGCAAGGGCAAGGGCGAGGAGAAAGATGGTTACAATATCCATGTCCTCGCCTTATCCATTGATGAAGCTCGCATATACCGGAAAGATGACGTATTTTTCGATTGAGAACAATTATTGTCCATTTTACATCGGATTATGACCAGATCGAAAATACCCTTCATTCTCCTGCTCGGATGCTGGCTGCTTGCGACGGCTGCCCCGGCAGTCGCGCAAAAGAAGGGGCCTTACAATCCCAGGGCCGACGCACGTGCCGAAATAGCCAAAGCCGTCCACAAGGCAAAGGCCGAGAATAAGCACGTCCTCCTGCAAATCGGGGGCAACTGGTGCGTCTGGTGCAGGCGCCTGGAAAAGCTGTTCCGCGCAGACACAGCCATCGCCCGCATCCTGAACCGGAACTACGAGCTCGTCTTCGTCAACTTCAGTCGTGAAAACAAGAACCTGGACGTGCTGGCAGAACTCGGTTATCCCCAGAGATTCGGTTTTCCGGTGCTGGTGGTGCTCGACGCGGACGGGAAACGGCTCCATACGCAGGATTCCGCTTTGCTGGAAAAAGGGAAGGGACAGGACCCGGAAAAGGTCAGGCGGTTTCTCGAGCTCTGGACTCCTTCGGCGCTCGACCCGGCAAAATACAGGAAATAGCGGCAGGATTCTCACTCCGCCCTTCTGCTTCGCTCAGGGCTGCGAAAAGCAGGTTTCTCCAACCATTTGCGGCATGCCGCAGACGCGACTGCTTTTCATTGCCGGATCTCGTGGTATGAAGAAAAGAAGCGGTACGCGCTTCGAGAACAACGTAACAACACAGAGGCACAACATGAACCAGACCGACGATAGAAAACCCGGTGTCACGCTCCCGGGGGAATTCCTGGAACGAATAGACCAGGCGGGCATCGATTATAACGAATACATGAACCGCTTCAGAAACCAGGCGCAATCCCGGGACCAGGAGGCGCCGGACGAGGACGAACGGCGGTTGCGTGTATATACCGCACTCAACTTCAGGCGCGGTGAACGCATAGAAAAAACGTACTCCGTTTCACCTGAACTCAAGGCGCTAATGGAATCCATTTCCGAACCCCAGATATGGATGACGCTGACCGAACCCTGGTGCAGGGATTCCGGCCAGACCTTGCCGTACATCGCAAAGATTGCAGCCTGTTCTTCGCTTGTCGCACTGAAGATTCTTTACCGCGACGAGAACCTCGACATCATGGATCGATACCTGACCAACGGCGCCCGGAGCACTCCCAAGCTCGTGGCTTTCGACAGTTCGGGGAAGGAGCTGTTCCAATGGGGACCCCGTCCAAAACCTGCCCGTGAGCTGATCCGGGAGTTGAAATCGCTCGGCGTGGAAAAAGAACAAATGTACGAAAAGCTTCATCTCTGGTATGGACGCGACAAGGGGACGACGTTGGAGAAGGAATTCATCGAGCTGCTGAGGTTCGAATAGCTGAACCAAACGTGTGGGTAACGCACCAACAGAGAGCTCTTTCTCTACACCCGCGAAATCTCGCAATATCAAGGAATCATACTCGGTGAATTTCTATAATCTCAATGAATCGTTACGGCACAGATTCAAGGAGGAGGTTTTAAAAACACAAATCCCGTCTCTGCGCAAACTCCACAACAAAAAACAAGCGTAGGTTTGCGCCCGCGACGAAAAAAATAGACGCTCCGATCATCACGGACATCGAGGATTGCATGAACTCCTGCGTCCCGATCAACCAGCGACCAGATGTTCTTCTTTTCTTCCGATTCGACCTTGAACACATAGTCCTTGAAAGTAATCTTCCCGTCCGAAAGGGTGATGTTTCCGTCCGATGTAACCATAACGACCGTATTGACATACAAATGCGGCTGCGCGAAAGACATGTTTCCAAAAAGAATCATCACAAGCGCGACGACAACATGTGTTCGTATCATTATTACTCTCCTGTATATTTTCGATATGTGGTTTCTGA